>JADFUQ010000564.1 GCA_015222065.1 Bacteroidota bacterium | reverse complement strand
TTAGCAGGTAAGTTTTTAAATGTGCCTGAAAGAGAAGATATTCCTGAGAATATCAAAGAACAATTAATAGTTGAATTATACTCTAAATAATATTTTTAAGAATTAATTTATGGCCATACTAGCATTCCAAAAGCCCGATAAAGTAATAATGATTGAATCGGACGAAAAATTTGGTAAGTTCGAATTTCGTCCTTTAGAACCCGGATATGGGATTACTGTAGGTAATGCCCTAAGAAGAATTTTGCTCTCTTCGCTTGAAGGGTACGCAATTACTACTGTTAAATTTGATGGTATCGATCACGAATTTTCAACCATAAAGGGTGTTATGGAAGATGTGACCGAAATGGTTCTCAACCTTAAACAAATCCGGTTCAAGAAACAGGTTGAAGATGTTGATAGCGAGAAGATAATGGTTAATATTTCGGGTAAAAGCGAATTCAAAGCAGGTGATCTTTCCGAATTCTTAAATAGCTTTGAGGTTCTAAATTCCGATCATGTCATTTGCAGATTAGAACCTGACGTAACACTTCAGATAGAGTTCACAATTAATAAAGGCAGAGGTTATGTGCCTGCTGAAGAAAATGCACCACCTGAAATGGAATATGGACTAATTGCTCTCGATTCAATATTTACACCTATTATAAATGTAAAGTATTCCATTGAAAACTATAGGGTAGAGCAAAAGACTGATTATGAAAAGCTTATCTTTGAAATACAAACAGATGGCTCTATATTTCCTAAAGAAGCATTGAAAGAAGCAGCAAAAATACTAATCTATCACTTTATGCTTTTCTCTGATGAGAAGATCACTTTAGATACAGATGAAAAATTTGCCAATGAAGAGTTTGATGAGGAAGTACTTCACATGAGGCAATTGCTTAAAACGAAACTTGTTGATCTCGACCTGTCTGTTCGTGCTCTGAATTGCTTGAAAGCAGCAGAAGTTGAATCCTTAGGAGAACTTGTTAAGTATAACAAGAATGATTTACTTAAGTTTAGAAACTTTGGAAAAAAATCTCTTACTGAACTTGAAGACCTCTTGAAGTCAATGAATCTTAATTTTGGTATGGATACAAGTAAATATAAGTTAGATAAGGAATAATTATTGTCAATAACTGGTAATCGAATTTTTAGAAATGCGACATCGAAAAGGATTTAATCATTTAAGCAGGACAAAAGCTCACAGAGAGGCAATGTTTGCAAATATGGCATCATCGTTGATTCTACATAAAAGAATACAAACAACAACAGCTAAAGCAAAAGCACTTAGAACCTATGTTGAGCCTTTAATTACAAAATCAAAAAGTGATACTACCCATTCAAGAAGGGTGGTATTCAGTTATCTCAAGAATAAATATGCAGTTTCAGAATTATTCAGAGAGGTTTCACCGAAAATTGCTGAGAGACCCGGAGGGTATACACGGATCTTAAAAACCGGATCCCGTCTTGGAGATAATGCGGAAATGTGCATTATTGAGTTGGTTGATTACAATGAAAACCTTTTAACTGCTAAAGAGGATAAAAAAACCAAACGTTCGCGAACCAGACGTGGCAGTAAAGGAAGTAGTGAAACCCCTAAAGAAATGCCTGAAACTCAAATTGTTGAAGACAAGGAATTGAAAACAGAACCGGACGATAATAATGAAAAGGCAGGGAAGGAAGAAAAAGAACCGGAAAAAGTCAAAACTGAAGAAAACCTGAAAGCTGAAGAAACAGAAGATGTAAAAGTGGAAAAGGAAAGCAAACAAAATGATGAGGAACAGAAAAGTGAAAATGACATTGTGTCTTCAGAGAGAAATGACGATTAAGTTTTTAAACAAACAATAACTTTGTAACTTATACCTGGATAAGGAAATCTTTCCTTATCTTTTTTTTAATTATTATTTTATAAAAAACCAAAGCTATGGGACTAATAACTGAAATTATTGCACGGCAAATTCTGGATTCTCGTGGAAATCCAACTGTTGAGGTGGATGTATATTCTGACACAGGTTTTATGGGTAGAGCAGCAGTCCCTTCCGGAGCATCTACCGGTGTTCATGAAGCGGTTGAATTACGGGATGGAGATAAAAGTCGTTTTATGGGTAAAGGTGTCTTGAAGGCAGTAAACAATATTAATACTGTTCTCCGTGAAGAATTGAGAGGGTTTGATATTGCTGATCAAAACATTATCGATGCAGCTATGATACAGATTGATGGAACTGAGAATAAATCAAATCTTGGTGCTAATGCCATAATTGGCGTGTCAATGGCTGTTGCAAAAACTGCCGCTCTGGAATCAGGACTGCCACTTTTTAAATATATTGGCGGAGTAAATGCGAATACGCTCCCGGTACCTATGATGAATATCCTTAATGGTGGTTCTCATGCTGATAATAAAATTGATATCCAGGAATTTATGGTCATGCCACTGGGAGCAGAGTCTTTTAGTAAGGCTCTTCGTATGGGTGCGGAAGTATTTCATAATTTAAAATCTGTACTGAAGAAAAATGGTCATTCAACGAATGTTGGTGATGAAGGAGGATTTGCTCCTAACCTGGGATCGAACGAGGAAGCTATTGAAATGGTTTTAAAAGGTATTGAAGAAGCAGGTTATAAACCTGGTGAAGATGTTTGGATAGCCCTTGATCCTGCAGCGTCTGAATTCTACAATGCTGAAAAGAAAATGTATCATTTTGATTCAACCGGTGAGGACAAATCAACCGATGAGTTAGTTGAATACTGGAAAACCTGGGCTAAGAAATATCCGATTATTTCTATTGAGGATGGTCTGCATGAAGATGATTGGGATGGATTCAGAAAATTAACCGGTGCAATTGGAGATAAAATTCAGGTCGTTGGCGATGATCTGTTTGTTACTAATGTGAAACGCCTGGCCAGAGGAGTTGAAGAGAAAGCTGCTAATTCAATCCTTATTAAGGTAAACCAGATAGGTACTTTAACTGAAACTATCAATGCAGTTAATATGGCAACTGCAAATTCATTTACTTCTGTTATTAGTCACCGGTCAGGAGAAACTGAAGATACAACCATTGCTGATTTGGCAGTTGCCCTGAATACCGGGCAGATAAAAACCGGATCAGCATCAAGATCCGATCGGATTTCAAAATACAACCAGTT
>JADFUQ010000563.1 GCA_015222065.1 Bacteroidota bacterium | reverse complement strand
GGTTTCTTATTAATAAAACCATTTGACACCATCACATTATATAGTCCTTCATCGTGTGCTTTTGCAGCAGTTTCCATAACAAACTCAAACCAGATTATCGGTTCGTTATAGGTATATGCAATTCCATGATTGTCTTTCATTTCGACTGCAATTCTGATAATATCCTCAGGCTTGTAGGTTTTCCTGTTTAATAAATCAGTTACTTTTGATTGTGAGATATCATAATTCTGGCAGAATTTGCATTTAAGGTTACAACCAAATGTGCCAATTGATAAGATAGTCTGTCCGGGAAAAAAATGATAGAGTGGTTTTTTCTCAATTGGATCGGGATGAAGTGCTGATACTTTACCATAATTTTCCGGTACTATTCTTCCATTCTGATTCTTTCTGACCATACAAATTCCATACTTCCCTTCTTTAATAATACAATTCTGTGGGCAAAGCAGGCACTGTATTTCCCCGTTTATCTTTTTATAATATTTACCTTCCATTATTAAAATGATTAAATGATTAAATGGTTAAATGAGTAAATTGGAAGAGGTGAAGAATTCATGTTTCATTTTTTAGCTCTCTCATCTTCTTTCAGACTCTGCCAGGAACGCCTTCGGCGCACTCTGGCAGGTCTTTTCACGTTTCCTTGAAATTCAAAATGACTAAATGAAGAAATGGCTAAAATTGAAGAATCGTGAATCGTAAAACCAGGACCCAGAACCCTGTTTTAAACTTTGAACTCTTCTTTCTTCCCTTCTTTTATTTACTCATTTTATCATTTACTCATTTACTCATTTCTTTACTTTATTTACTCAAATCTTAACCTGATCTCTTCGATACTTTCAACTGACCCAACAAGAGTAAGAATATCGCCGAGCCTTAACCTGGTAAATCCTGTTGAGATTATCATCTGTCCTTTTCTTTGTGTGGAAAGTATAAGAATATCTGCAGGAAGATGCAGGTCTCTCAGAGCAATACCATGTAGATTACGATTTTGTACAATGATTTCAACTGTATCCTGGTTTTCTTCCATGCCAAGAAGTAATGAAGTTGCCATGGGCGACCGGACAAAATGGTCAAGCAGACTTACCATTGCTGTTGAGGGTTCAACAATTTTTACTCCCAGATCATGAAACTTGTTAAAATTATCTCTGTTATTCAGACGAACAACCAGGTCGTGAGTTCCATAATTTTCATAAGCCAGTTCACATATTTCTAGATTTTCATCATCAGTTTTAAGGGCAATTATCGCTTCAATTTTTCCGGCTTCCAGGTTTTCAAGAGTTTCATAATTAATTTCAGGACAATATTCTACTGAAATATTCTCAATTCCAGGTTCGTTGATCCCTTTCATAGAAGTAGTAATTTTTACAACCCATCCATGATTGGCAAGTTGTCTTGCAAGAGCCATTGCCTGGGCTTCATATCCGAAAATTATTGCACGGTGACTTCCGGCAGGTAAGTTGCTTCTGGCCCGGGAATGATCTTCACCCGCGATTCCAATAGCCCACTTAAGCATCGGAGGACCCACCAACTGGTTTATGAAGATAATGGCAATCATGATAGTGGCAAATTCTGCACCCCATTCCGGGAATTCACCGGCTACTACAGATACAAGCCCGATACTCACACCGGCCTGGGTTACGTAAGACATCCAGGAAATTTTTGTATAGCGGAATTGATCTCCTGCTAAAACACCTCCGGTAAATGCTCCAATGGAAATAGCTGCCAGGCGGATAATAAAAAGTACTAATCCAATCATCCAGGCTTTAGCCAGGTAATCGAGGGAAATAGAAGCGCCAATAAGAGTAAAGAACGCAACATATACATAGGGTACCATATCATGTATTATTTTCAGGAATTCTCTCCTGTACCGTGTAAGATTTGTAATGTAGAAACTGGCGATAATGCATATAAGCAGAGGTTCGGTATAAAAATCAATTTCAAAATAGAGATTACCAACATGTCTAATGAGGTTGGACAATAAATAAATTCCTAATCCTGATAACAGGATCAGGAAACTCTTGATAGTCCGGGATTGCTTTCTTGACAAAATAAATTGAAGCACCTTTCCGAGCAGCCAGCCTATAAAAAACGAAGCAATAAGTTCTGATAATAAAACGAGAACATATTCTGTATTAAATGATGTAACGGATATAAGGGTATTAACAAGTGAAATTATAATTGCGAAAAGAATAATTACCAATACATCAAGCAATACTGTAACTCCCATGACAGTGCGTGTAAAAGGACCTTTGGCGCGGAGTTCATTGATCACAGCAATAGCAGATGAAGGTGAACGAGCCACAAATATGGTTCCTGCAAGAAGTGAAAAACCAAGTCGTGTACTGATACCGAAATTACTGAGAAATGGTATCATGTTGCTCAGGAGGAAGATAGCTGTGCTTGAAAGTAAAAAGGTGATAGAGATTGAACAAATGGTTATCCATCGAATGCTTTTCATCTGGCTTCTGTATTCCTTTAAATATAATTCAGCGCCGGCAGCAAAAGCAATAAATGCCAGGGATATCTCATTTATGAATTTAAGCTTCACGGGGACTTCAGCAGGGATCAGCCCAAGAATTTGCGGACCTGTAATTATTCCAATTACAAGAAGCCCGGTTATTATAGGAAGGTGTATCTTCTTGAACAATAATGACAATTGTTGCGATGCAACAAGAATAATTATTAATCCGGCAACAAGACTTATTATTTCCCAGTATTCCATAATGGTAATTATTCAATGCCTAAAATTCAATTTGTGCATACCATTAATGCATAATAAGTATATGGATTTTGCGAACGAAGTGAAGCAATCTCTCCTGGCTTTTCGTAAAGTTCATGATAGTCCATCTATTTGACATTCTGGTTGTTTTTGTGAGTTTGCTTCGTCGCTTCGCTCCTCGCAAAATCCTTTTTCATCCTTTAAAATCCGGTTAAAACTTTACATCATCACCTCATCTTTCTTCCTACTCACCTTACTCAACTTTAGTTCACTTCAACTGGATAATTACTCAAAAGATAAGAAAAATTGATTAAATCTGATAATTTATGTTTAACTATTTGAAAATAAAAAAAATGACGCTGAAAAATTTTAATCAATATTTATTATAGAAAATTAGTTTTTTTGAAAAAAAATTATACTTTAGAAGAAATTTTTAAAAGTACTTGCTAAAAGGGGCTAAGGGGTTTAAAAAACGTATCGTAAAGAATCAATTTGTATTATTGAACGGATCATAATTTACTCCCCGGGTATATTCTAAAAAAATGTGGCAATTTCTTTTTTCAGGCATTAATTATAAAACTATTTTTATACACCAAAACTATGAAGAAAAGTAATATTTTTTATGTACTGGGTGCGATAATCCTGATTTTCATGTTGATGGATTGTGGAGACAAAAAAGATAGAAAGACAAATGATCAGACAGACCGGAAAATTCAGGTTATCCAGGATGAAGTATTAATGAATAATCTAACTGAAAATGAGGTTCAGGGTGAATGGAAACTTCTTTTTGATGGTAATACTACAAATGGTTGGCACAAATTTAACAAAGATACTATTGATGAAGGCTGGATAGTTGAAAATGGTTGTTTGGTAGCTCTTGGTAAAGGAGGTGATATTGGTGGCGATATAGTTACTGATGAGGAATTTGACAGCTTTGAGTTGAAAATGGAGTGGAAAATATCTGCCGGTGGAAATAGCGGAATATTATATCATGTTCTTGAGGGTGATTATCCGGCGGTTTATGCAACCGGCCCGGAATACCAGTTAATTGATGACATTGGTTTTCCACAGAAGCTTGAGGAATGGCAGACAACCGGGGCTAATTATGCAATGCATCCACCACAGAATGCAAAGATAAAACCTGTTGGTGAATGGAATTCCTCGAGGATTTTAGTGAATGACACACATGTTGAACATTGGCTTAATGGCGAAAAAGTAGTTGAATATGAATTGTGGTCAGATGAATGGAAGGAAATAGTTAAGAATGGCAAATGGAGTGAATACCCAAAATATGGTCTTGCTCCCAGGGGGCATATTGCTCTTCAGGATCATGGTAGTAAAATCTGGTTCAGAAATATTAAAATTCGCGAATTGTAAAATCCTGAGTAACTAATCAGTCGGCAGTCGGCAGTCCACAGTCCACAAAAAAACAAATAGCAATCAAACAATTAATACACAATAATAAATAGTAAAAATCACAAATAACAAGCACCAAAATACAAATAAATCTCAATGATCTAAATAACAATATTCAAAGCTGTTTCGGTCATTTGGTAATTGATATTTGAAATTTATTTGTTTTTTGTTATTTGTTGTTTGTTGTTTCTTTAATTCAAAATTTGTTTGACTTTATGGACTGACATTAAATAGTCCGGTCTTCAGTTTGCCGACTGATGACTTTAAAATAATGAGATTAGCCTAAAAATTTAAACATATTAGCATTCTATCATTTAATCATTTAAGCATTTCATCATTTAAGCATTCCAAATTTATGACACTGAATAGTTACAAACCTGATATCTATATGAAATATTTTAGAATATCCCTTATAGTTTTTTTTATTACCTCAATCTGTGTTTCAGGAAACTTTGATAACCCTCCTCAGGAATTAGAAAATGGAAAATGGGTTTCTGTTTTTAATGGAAAAGATCTTACGGGTTGGAATATATATGGAACTGAGAAATGGTATGTAGAGGATGGAGAACTGGTATGTGAAAGTGGTCCTGAAAAGAAATACGGTTACCTCGCTACTGAAAAGAAATATACCGATTTTGAGTTCAGAATTGACTTTATTCAGGAATCGAACGGGAATAGCGGAGTCTTTTTTCGCTCTTCCATTGATGGAACAAAAATAAACGGCTGGCAGGTGGAAGTTGCCCCCCCGAATCATGATACAGGGGGTATATATGAATCATATGGACGTGGTTGGTTGGTACAGATACCTGATGAAAAGGAGAATATATTGAAAATGGGTAGATGGAATGCTCTTAGAATAAGGGTTGTTGGAGATAAGGTGACAACCTGGCTTAACGGAGTTAAAATGATTGAAATGGAAGATGAAAAAATAGGTGAGGCTACCGGTTCAATTGCCCTTCAGATACATTCCGGGGGTGGTATCAAGATCAGATGGAAGAATTTATTTGTTAAAGAGATACTGTAACCATAGATGTTCTCAAGTTAGAGCCTGTCCATAAAGTCGGTATAAATTGATTTAAGAACAAGGAACACCGATTAACGATTTACGAAGTAGCTGAAAATCTGAAATCTAAAATCGTTAATCCTTGTTCGATATTCAAAATATTACTATTATTCCTGCTTTATAGACAGACGCTATTTTGACTTCCTGATCTAAGATTTCTATTATATTCATATATCTTTGTGTACTTTTAGTTAGTGATAAATTTATAAGCTGATTACTACCAGCAATCAAAAAATAAAACCATAATTTCTTAATAAAAAAGTTATGAAAAAGATTCTTTCACTATTATCGGTAACCTTATTGCTTCACACGTGCCTGTTAAACGGGCAGACAAATATTCCGGTTCCGAAAGATTATTTTAAATTCAAACCGGGAGCAGATAGAATGCTATTCGATTACGAAGAGCTAATTGAGTATCTTACTTTACTTGATAAAGCATCCCCAAAATTCAAACTGGTTGAGAATGGGAAATCACCAATGGGGAAACCAATGTATATTGGATTTATTTCATCAGCAGAAAATATTGATAATCTCGGGAAGCTAAAAATAATAAACAGGGAACTTGCTTTGAATCCTGAGATACCGGATCCTGAAAGAGCAAAGATGATTGATGAAGGGAAGGTCTTTGTACTTGGGACTCTCTCAATGCATTCGGGTGAGGTTGGCCCTTCACAGGCATCACCATTAATTGCATATCAATTAGTTACGTCAAAAAATGCAAGAATGCTTGAATGGCTTGACGATATTGTTTATATGATGATTCCATGCCATAACCCTGATGGAATGGATATGGTAGTGAACAATTACCGGAAGTATAAAGGCACAAAGTATGAAGGAGCCTCTTTACCCAGGGTTTACCATAAATATGTTGGTCATGATAATAATCGCGATTTTGTTATCCTCTCCCAGGAAGATACAAAAGTGATTGCCGCTATTTATAATACCGACTGGTTACCACAGGTGATGGTTGAAAAGCACCAGATGGGTTCAACAGGTCCTCGTTATTTTGTCCCTCCACCACACGACCCGATTGCCCAGAATATTGATGCAGGTATATGGAACTGGATCGGAATATTCGGGCATAATATGATTAAAGATATGACAAGGGATGGATTGTCGGGAGTATCACAACATTACCTGTTTGACGATTACTGGCCCGGATCTACCGAAACCTGCATCTGGAAAAACGTAATAGGTTTCCTTACCGAATGTGCCAGTGTGAAAGATGCTACTCCTGTTTATATAGAACCCAATGAACTGAATACCGGGGGAAAAGGATTGTCTGAGTATAAGAAAGGTATAAATATGCCGGAGCCTTGGGAAGGTGGATGGTGGAGACTTGGTGATATAGTGGATTATGAAATATCCTCAACTATATCAATTCTTAAGACAGCTTCATTGCATCGTGAAGATATCTTAAAGTTCAGAAATGATATTTGTAGAAGCGAAGTGAAACGTGGACAAACAGAGCCACCGTTTTATTACGTGCTTCCTGAGAAACAACACGACCAGAGTGAACTAGTGAATCTTGTTGTTTTATTGAAAGAACAAGGTATTGAGATTTTTCGCCTGCAGGAAGATCATAGTCTTGAAGGATATGCTTTCAAAACAGGTGATATTGTGATCCCCCTTGCTCAACCATATCGTCCGTTTATTAAAGAGGTGATGGAAGTTCAGGAATACCCTGTCAGGCATTATACACCCGATGGTGAGATTATTAAACCATACGATATTACAACATGGTCGCTGCCCTTGCATAGAAATGTGAAATCGTTTGAGATTAAAACACGGTGTAAGGATTTTGAAGCTAAAATCGAAAAAATTGAAGGGGTTTATAACCTGGTTAAAACCACACCTGAAAAGTATTGGGCAACTGTTTTTTCAGTGAAAATGAACGGTAGCTATAAAGCTGCTTTTACAGCTGTAAAAAAAGGACTGAAGGTTAACAGGCTTGCGTCAGACCTGAAAATCAAAGATGTTCTTTATCCAAAGGGCAGTTTTGTTATTTACAAAAAAGGAACAGCTGGTAATGCACTGTCAGAAATTGTTGAGCAAACAGGTGTTCAACCTGGCTATCTGGTTGAGAAAAAGGATATCCTGGTAAATCATTTTGAAGTCCCCAAATTGGCTCTTATTGAGACTTATACACATGATATGGATGCGGGATGGACACGGTTTGTTTTTGATTCATATAATATTCCGTTCACCCTGATTCATCCGCAGGAGATTAAGGACAAAGACCTTGAAGGCAAGTTTGATGTTATTGTATTTCCTAATGCGAATAAGTCTTTATTGATGAAAGGTAAGTATAGTCGTGGCACTATTGAATATATTAGTAATTACCCACCGGAGTTTGCAAAAGGTATGGGTAAGGAAGGATTGAAAAAAATCCTGGAATTTATTGATAAAGGCGGTGTTGTTGTATCGTGGAGGCAGTCAACTTCACTATTTGAAGGTATTCAGGAAATAGGCGATAAGGAAAGTAAAGAAGAATTCCAGTTTCCTTTTAGGGATATTTCTTCCGATCTTAAAAAGTCTGGTTTGTATGTTGCAGGTTCACTTATACGTGTTCAATTGAAGAGTGATCATCCCTTAACTGTCGGAATGCCCGAGGAGATTGGAGTATTCTACCGGGGAAGTCCTGCCTTTGAAACATCGGTGCCGAGGTTCGATACCGACAGAAGAATCATAGCATCATTTCCCGAAAAAGATCTGCTCATGAGCGGTTACATTGAAAAGGAAAAACTACTTGGCAGGAAAGCTGCAATGGTTTGGATGAAAAAAGGTAAGGGACAATTGGTGATATTCGGGTTTAACCCGCAGTTCAGAGCTTCTACACAAAGTGCCTATAAATTGCTTTTTAATTCAATTTTGTTAT
>JADFUQ010000093.1 GCA_015222065.1 Bacteroidota bacterium | reverse complement strand
TTGTTATAATCAGTATTCTAAGTCCCGTTAGGGACGAAATATTAGTTAGTTTAGTTTAAGATACACAAAATAGAACAGAGCCTATTAATCACGTAATTATATTTACAAATCACTTCATATTCGGTATTCATAATTCAATGTTCATTATTCTCTTCTTTTTTTTCTTCTTCTCATATCTCACCTCTCATCTCTTCTCTCCATCGCTCCCTCTCTCTTCGCCCTTTCTATATCATATAGTTAACCAGAAGCATGTAATCATTATCTGAAAGCTTATGATAAAACCCTGTGACTTTATTTTTATTCATCAGGTTGATAATTTCTGTTTTATTGTCGTTTCCGATAAAAACTTCAGTAAGACTTACTGGACTATTTAGCGAAGAAAAGAACCTTGTTAAATTATCTATTGTTTCTTTAGCATCTTCATTACTATAAATTAGTTTTCCAAGTGTCTGAATTCTTTCCGGGATTCGACTAAGTTGTAGTTTTAACCATGCCGGGTATGCAATAGAAAGGGTAGCGCCATGAGGCAGATCGTACAACATTGATAGCTGATGTCCGATAGCATGAACACCCCAGTCACCACTTGCTTTTCCCCAAGCGGTAATTCCGTTTAAAGCACAAGTGGCATCCCACATAATGGTTGCTCTATAATCATAATTATGGGGTTCTTTTATAACAAGAGGTCCATAGTATATTGCATCACGAATAATAGAGGCAATAAAAAGGTCGGAAAGATTTGATTCGCCTTTACCAAAGAAATTCTCCAGCGCGTGAGCAATCAAATCAACAATTCCGTAGGCTGTTTGTTTGGGAGGTACACTGAATGTGAATTGAGGATCAAGAAAAGAATGTGCAGGAAAAGTATGTTCGTTATTATAACCGATTTTTTCCATGGTTACCGGATTTTGGAGTACAGCATTTGGATTCATCTCGGTTCCTGTTGCTGCCAGGGTTAGTATAGCTATAACCGGAACTGCAGCATTGGGTGTTACTTTGCGTTTCATAATATCCCATCCTTTGCAGTTTCCCGGGATACAAACTGAAATAATTTTAGCAGAATCAATAACACTTCCCCCTCCAAGTGCCACAATAGCATCAATACTTTTATCAGAAGCATATCTCACTGCATCGTCAACATCATCAACTAATGGATTAGGTTTAATACCACTGAATTCAAATATTTTGCAATTTACCGAATTAAGCTGATTTTTTATAATATCATAATAGCCGTATTTTTTCACAGAACCCTTTCCGTATACTAACAGAATATTTTTTCCGTATGATGCAGCAACATTACCCAGCTCGTTTGTGACATTTTTTCCGAAATGAAGTTTAACCGGATTATAAGCAATGAAATTTTCCATTCTGATTTAATTTTAAAGTACGAATTGCAAATGTATATAATTCTGGTTATATGTTAAAAGTTTCAGGTTTGAGGTTTCAGTTTTGACGAATTTGAGGAGTTCAGAGTTAAAGTTTATTATGTGTCTCCTTTTAAGCATTGCAAGTAAATGGATTTTGCGAACGCAGTGAAGCAATCTCTCCAGGCTTTCCGTAAAGCTCATGGCGTTCTATTTATTTGACATTCCGGTTGTTTTTGGCAGATTGCTTCGTCGCTTTCGCTCCTCGCAAAATCCTGTTTCACGCTTTAAAATCCGCTTAGCGGGTTATGCCGGTTGATAAACTGATCCACCAATATTATCCCTACTGCTTCCTGTGACAGAGGAGAGGCAATTAACTTTGTTTTCAAGTCTCAGAAGGCCAAGAAATGCGAATATCAGGGCCTCTTTGAAATCAATAATATTTTTGCCGGGAATAATAATATCGTGTTTTGAATGATGTTTTATTCTTTCAATCAGGAAGATATTATGTGCTCCGCCTCCTGTTACAAGTAATCTGCCTTTAGGATTGGATGAACAGGCAGAAGCAACCATTAATGAAATATGCTCATATACTGTTCTTAGCTTGTCGTACCAGGAGGTTGGATGGTTTAGTAGAATTTTTAGAAATCTTCCTTCAAACCATTCCCTGCCAAGTGATTTAGGTGGAATGGTTTCATAAAATTCTAATCCATTTAATTCCTTGAGTAATTGCTTATTTACCGATCCTTTTTTGCCTTCAATTCCATCACGATCCATTTTCATATTCATTTTTCCGGCAATAAGATTCAGAGCCATATTTGCCGGGCAAATGTCCCAGGCAAGTCTTTTATTATCATTAACACACGAAATATTTGCTATTCCTCCAAGGTTCAGGCAAAATTCATAATCGCTAAAAAGAAGGTAATCACCTACTGGAACTAACGGCGCACCTTGTCCGCCAAGTGCCATATCTACAGACCTGAAATCAGTAATTGTTGTGATACCGGTTGCTGATAAAATTTCTGCTCCGCTGCCAATCTGCAGGGTGATCCTGTTTTCCGGCTGATGAAAAACAGTATGTCCGTGTGAAGCGATAAACGAAGGAAGAATATCATGTTCTTTTATAAATTGTGTGGCTTTTTTACCCAGCCACCTGCCATATTCCCGGTCGAGCTTTGCAAGCATTAGTCCGGAATATTTATGTGCTTCAGCAAGCTGTCTGCTAAACAAGTCAGGGTAACTGACAGTTTTAGTTGAAATTATTTCATACATCCATCTGCTCTTCTCTTGCAGGAACGAACATAAAACCATATCCAGTCCGTCAAGAGATGTTCCTGACATTAATCCAAGTCCTGTAGTTTTTTTCATATGTTACAATTCTATAATGATTAAATGATAAAATGTCAAGAATGCAAAAATGTCTAAAGTATTACGAGTTACGGGTTACGAGTTACGAGTATGCCTTCTTCTCCTTACTCACCTTACTTAACTTTTTATGCTGAGTGTAGCCGAAGCATAGTTTCACTTTAAGTACTGATTAGCTATAAATATAGTAATTCTATTTGAAAAATATTTCTTTCAACTTTCAACTTTTAACTATTAACTTCTTACTTTTGCCCACAGTGAAATATGCTCCTTCCCCGGTGAAATATTTTCGTACCTCAAATTTTACCCTGTGAAACCCCAGCATAGCTGGGAGCAACAAAGTTGCTGTTTCACAGGGTG
>JADFUQ010000562.1 GCA_015222065.1 Bacteroidota bacterium | reverse complement strand
TAACTCCTGATTTCTTGTTATTTTCAATAATCTGTAAAACTCTACCCATTTTCGCCAATTCGTCTCTTGAGCGATCTACAATTTCTTTATATTCTCTATTCCAAAAAGGATCGTATTCCAATGCATCGCCTCTTGGAAGATCGGGTAAATGTGTTTTTCCCACATCTCCATGATGCCATACATTACGCTCAAATGTTTCTGCATAATAATACGAGCCTTCGTTTAAGAGATAGAACAACTCTTCCATATTAACAACGGAATTACTATAATAATTTTTAAAAAATGATTCTGTAAACTCTGCCAGATCAGGCTTACTGCCATTCCACGAATATCCGGCCGAAGTAACAAAGCTTAACATCCACAACTGATTGTGCAATCCCGCATCATCCCATGAAGTATTTATCATACCGTCGAAAACCCTCGATATAGCGGCTGAGGTTAATAAATTATAAGAATTCTCCAAACTCCCTGTTACTTTTTTGTTATTCCTTATTCTATAAAAGTAAGAAAGAAACAAGTGTCCTCCTCCGGGATTGGGGTCATAAGCGAAAACTTCAAAACCCTGAACCCGTGCTTCTTTAACATACTTAAAATCAGGAGTATTGTAATTATAGCTTTCAGTCAGAACCAAGCCTTTAATTGGTTTTATCCCCTTAGCCGGAGAATCACTTCTCTCCCATCCCATCGGCCTTTCCCAACACATTACTTTTCTTCCTAAGGGTTGAAGATGTTCAACTGCCTTACCAACAAATAAATGATAAAGCCCGCTTTTTCCTATTTCTCTAACTTTGGCCTGGCATTTTTTACAAGCTCCCAACTCATACGTTTCATCCGAACCGATATGGATATATTCAGATCCGGGTGTTGCTTCAATGGCATCCTCCCACAGATCAAATAGCAAATCATAAGTACCTTCCTTAAGCGGACAAAACTCCCAGTTTGAGGCACTAATTTCTCTCAGGTGTTCATATTGAGACCATTTTAAAATAAAACTTACATGTCCAAGGCCCTGGACCAGGGGCACAATTTGTATATGGTATTGCTGAGCATATCTGGTTAGTTCCTGCATTTCCTTTAATGTAAAAGCGCCGGGCGCCCCAATTTCCGGGTGACTTGGATAGGCAAATTTGTCTTCCCATTCCCAAACCAAAATATTGATCTTATATCTGGCAAGGTCTTTAATAAAGCTCTTTACATACGATTTCTTGTCCTGATGATGCTTGGTATCATAATGTACAGCCCGTTTTTGAATATCCGGCCAATCCAGAATTTCCAATCCGGGAACCTTATAACCTTCCCTTCCTTTTTGAACTAGTTGCATTAAGGTTTGAGTACCATAAAACAATCCATCTTCCCCTTTGGCTCTTATGATCAATTCATTTTTCCCGGTGATTATTTGATATCCTTGCTCTCCCAACATTTCAGGCGCATTATGTCGCGTAAGAACAATTGAATTATCACCCTTTACTTCAGTGATCTTCGCATTTATATTCCATTCTCTTTTAAGATCTTTAATCAGTTCATCTACCGTAAACTGATCAATAACAGAATGATCCTGATCTAAGACTATAGTTAATTGAGTATTGAAATTAAAATCTTCTCCCCCTAATGTTACCTGTTGTGGATATGGAATAACATGTAATCCTAATGAGGTTAATTCAGTAGCATAGCACTTACCGGAAAAATACAGGAAAATTGAAATTGACAAATATATCAATGCTAATGAAATGTTCTTACCTGCCATTTTTGCCAACCTGCATTTTTTTACCTTTTTCATAATAATTTTGTGTTATAGTTATTTGACAACCCACATGCCCTGGAATAGATACCTGCAACAATACGGATATAACTATGTACAAGATCCCTGGGATCAACTGTAATAGCTCCGTTACATACCTGATAGAATTGGACAGGCATAAACTGACTTAAAAGAGATAAGGGTATTTTATTTTTTTTTAAATTCTTAAATAACTTTTCTCTTGCAGAATCAAGCTCTTTAATTGGCCAGTAATATCTTGATCTATCAGAAAAACTATATTTTCGTTTAAAGAGCTGCTGTTTTTCATCTCCGGGATAATACTTTTTCCAGTATTCAGGTTTGTTATTCATTACTTTCTCTAAGACATCGCTCAGATTAGACAAATACTTGGATTTTTCTCCCAGAATTTCCTTTTCCATTGCTTCCATTGCAAAAAGAGCTTCTCTATAGGCAAAAGTCAGCCACGGTCCTACTTTTAAAATACAGAAATGATCTTTAACCAGAGCTTTTAAATCAGACTCTGCCTGATAGTCTGTAGAATGAGCTTCAAAAACAAGCGTATTATATTCAGTTATTTTTCTGCTAAGATCTTTTGCTTCTTCTTGTTTATATTTAAAAACCTTATCATCTCCAAATTCAACACCAGGTTGTACTACAACTCCAACAACCCGGCTCCAGGCACTCTCAAGACCTTCATCAAGAAAATATTTATTGGTAACTGAAATAGT
>JADFUQ010000561.1 GCA_015222065.1 Bacteroidota bacterium | reverse complement strand
TGAGTAGTTGAGTAGTTGACTTACTTACTTAACTTTAAGCATTTTAAACTTTAGGCATTTTAGTCACTTTGAACTTCTTTTATGAGCCATGATATAAAAAAGCCTTCATTAATCCAGGCTTTTATTCCCATAGTTTTCCTGATCTTTTTTCTAACCCTGAACGTCCTGTTTTTTGGTGATGACACATTATCCGGGGCTAACCAGATGGCGCTGATCTTTGCATCCGCCATTGCCGGATTAATTGCCAGCCGGCTGGGTCTGGAATGGAAATCCATAAGAAAAAGTATTGTAAAAAGCATCAATTCAGCCATGCCATCCATTCTTATCCTGTTCCTGATCGGTTCGCTGGCAGGCACCTGGATGATCAGCGGGGTTGTTCCGGCAATGATCTATTATGGTCTGAAAATCCTCAATCCGGGCATTTTCCTGTTTGCTTCGGTGGTAATATGTGCATTAGTTTCATTAGCTACCGGTAGTTCGTGGTCAACTATCGCAACAATCGGGATTGCACTTATCGGGATTGGAAATGCCATGGGGATAAATGAAGGTATCGTGGCAGGAGCCATTATATCCGGAGCATATTTCGGGGATAAAATGTCACCCATGTCCGATACAACCAATCTCGCTCCGGCAGTGTCGGGCACTGATCTGTTTACTCATATCCGGTATATGGTGCTGACAACCGGCCCATCAATGCTCATAACCCTTATCATTTTCCTTATTATAGGGTTTACTTACAATTTTGACGCTGTGCAGACCAATATTAGAGAGTTTAGCAGCGTTATTGATACAAATTTTAATGTCACACCATGGTTATTTCTTGTCCCTGCTTTATTGATCTTTGTTATCGTAATGAAAGTTCCTCCTTTACCATCACTTTTCGCGGGAACCATTCTGGGTGGGATATTTGCAATTATTTTTCAACCAGAAATCATACACCAGATAACTGATATCCAGGGAAGCTATATGCTAAAATCATACATTGCAGTAATGAAGTCAATGTTCGGACCGGTTGCTATTACCACTCAAAATGCAGCCGTAAATGAGCTTCTTACCACCAACGGAATGGCAGGTATGCTGGACACAATCTGGCTAATTATTACAGCAATGGTTTTTGGAGGAGTTATGGAATCAGCCGGTTTACTAATGAGGATAACCCAGAGTGTTATTAAATACGCAAAATCAACAGGCTCACTTGTCGCTTCAACAGTAGCCACATGTATTTTCTTCAATATTACCGCATCAGATCAATATATCTCAATTGTTGTTCCTGGCAGGATGTATTACAAAACCTTTAGAAAAATGGGATTAAAACCTGAGGTTCTCAGCCGGACCCTTGAAGATGCCGGCACGGTAACAGCGCCCCTTATTCCCTGGAATACTGGCGGGGCAACACAAGCCAGGGTTCTGGGAGTCCCTACCCTCTCCTATCTTCCATTTGCATTTTTTAATCTCATTAGTCCTCTCATGAGTATCTTTATGGCTGCTTTCAATATAAAGATCCGCCGACTGGCAAAAGATGAACCGGACAAAACGCTGAAAGAGGAAGACAGGAAGGACTATTAAGGGATCTTCCCACCGGTCTGACCGATTAACCCGTAACATTAAAAGGATGAACACTTTAAACGAATATGAAAATGAAAGAAAATAGGAATACTGAATATTGCAGTTTTAAAACAGGAATTACTCTAACCAAAGGGTTTATCATCATCAAACGGCGAATCGGAATCACCACTTCCTTTACCACCACCACGTGGAGTGGGGTTAACAGGGGTGTCAGTCATCATGAAAAGTGAGATCGAATTATCCAGGTCGATCTTTTTTATTTCAGGTTTTATGTAAATCTTCTTCATTTTGATAAAAAGCTTACTTTACCATTTTGTAAATTTACAATAATATAATAAACATACCAAATTTCATTCTCAACTCTAGGGTTATATTTTATACGTTTATATGTTAGAGTAAGGATAAGACTAATAAAACGTATAATAGGTTGCTTGAACGTGTATGTTTCCCGCGTAAATTAGAATTACCCTTTAGTTAGTATTACAAATATGTGGAATAAATACAAATTTCACGAATTAACACGAATTACACGAATTTTGTGTATTTTCAAATCATCGTTATTTATCAAGAGCTAATGGCCAATATTATTTACAAAGAAGAGAGTTGTAAAATAATTGGTGCATGTATGAATATTCATAGTAATTGGTATGGGCGTTTAGGTCGCATATTTAATTATTTGAATAAAACGTATTAGATTGTCTGCTACCATCCTTTTTAGTAGTGTATTGAAGATTAGCCCTGTATTTTAAATAATAAATGTCAAATGTTAAATAAAAAATATTAAAGTTCCTGTAAATCATACTTAACTTTATTATTTTTCATTTGAAATTCGAAATTTGAAATTTATTTCTGAAAATTATTTTCTTACTGCAACTATCAATCGTTTATGAAGCTATAAAACAATCACACCAATTTTCAAAGTGAGATCTAGTTTTTAAATTTGTGCGCTCTAAACGCCTATACCTACATGGTAATTTAGGATCAGGATTTCTTGAAGCTGTTTACGAGGAGACGCTTGAAGATGAGTTTCATTTAAAGCTACGCAATATAAATTAGGTATTCTGGTGAACTTTGGGCAGAGTAGCCTTATATATAAACGACTCCTTAATGCGTAGAACTGTTCGTGAAATTCGTCTAAATTCGTGTAATTCGCAAAATTCATGGCATTCGTATTAAATACAATAATTTGCCAAGGCGTTGTGGATAACATAATATGGCGCCGAGCCTGGTTTTGGTTCTGTACCTGGTTTGCATAAAACGCAGGGAGGGAAAAATATCGCCTATTATAAATATTACCTTACGATGAAATCCTTGTATCTGCCTTATTGTTTGCCGGTAATTGTGTGCCCGGCTATGTTGTGAGGGATGTCCCTTTGGCTGTGATAAGAATGTTTTGAATAACTGAGTGGTATTAGCCGGTGTCTTTTCTTTTATTAGTGTCTCGAGTGCCGGATGAATAAAAATCCCCCAGTAGTGCTTCAGAAGAAAAAGTTTAGATGCTAAAATTTCTTCCAGTCCGGCTGCTTCTGCTTCTAAAAATAGTGCCGTATCAAAAAGCTCGTTTTTATATTTTTCAACTATACAAAAGAGGTCGGAATACAAACGTAACTGCGATTCACCGTTTTTTTCATGTTTGTCGAGATGTTTCACTAAGTAGAGAAAAAACTCACGTACCGGCGGGATAAACACACTGCTTTTATTGAATGTTATTTCAGTGCTGTTGGTTATCATTCTTTCTGTAAGTGAGTGGTCTGCTCCGGGGAATAATTCATGGTGTATCTCAACAGAAATACCTCCTTTGATCAACTCCGGCAAATGCTTACCATAGTATGGCAGTATAAGATTATAGAGCGGTGACTTAAGCGGGATTGACTGAAAACCATTATTCAGCAATATCCTTCTTGCTTCCAT
>JADFUQ010000001.1 GCA_015222065.1 Bacteroidota bacterium | reverse complement strand
TATCAGGATGTTTCAGTTTTATAATCACTACCTGAAAGGAGCCCCGAGACCAGAATGGATGATAAACGGTATCCCTGCAATTGAAAAAGGCAAGGAAGATGGATATGAATTGGAAGTTGGCAAAAAGCAATAGGCAATAGGCAAAAGGCAAAACCAGGGAGCAATGAACTACCCGATGGGTATTATGAAAATGGATTTTGCAAGCGAAGCAATCTGTTATAACTTTTCGTAAAGTTTATAACAATCTTTCTATTTTAACACTTCGATTAGTACACACAGATTGCATCGTCACTCCGGGATTGAATGAAAATGAAAAAACGCATACTTAATATTTTATTCTGGTCAATTATCTCAGCGGCTTTTATAGGTCCGGGAACCATTACTACTGCTTCCAAAGCAGGAGCAGAATTTGGATTTAGTCTCCTATGGGCATTGGTATTCTCAACATTTGCTTGTATAATCCTGCAGGAAGCTAGCGCACGAATTGCTATTAGTACCGGTAAGAATTTAGGAGAAGCAATCTCAATACGTTTTAAAGGCAGATCAAAAAGATTAGTTATCCTGCTTTTTATAGTCAGCGCTATTATTATAGGTTCTGCTGCATATGAAACCGGCAATTTAGTCGGGGCTGTTGCAGGCATAACACTTATCGTTGATATAAAACCGTACTGGCTGGTTCTGATTATGGGACTCGTGGCTGCTATTGTTTTAAGTTTACCTTCTCTAAGAATTATTGCCAGGTTAATGGGATACCTCGTTGTAATTATGGGAACAGCTTTTCTTGTAACCGCTTTTATGATAAAACCGGATACCGGCGAAATTGTTAAAGGAGCAATCATACCAAATATTCCGGATGGGAGTGGAACAGGATTACTTATTCTGGGTTTAATTGGAACAACAGTTGTTCCGTATAATTTGTTTCTTGGATCAGGTATTGCTGATAAAAATCAGCGAATTAATGAAATGAGGCTGGGTTTGGGAATAGCAATTATTCTTGGTGGTGTTATCTCCGGTGCCGTTCTTGTTGTAGGTACAGCAGTTCAGGGAGATTATAATTACCAGTCACTTGCTGCTGCATTAACCGATGGGATAGGTGAGTGGGCTCTATATTTATTTGGATTTGGTATGTTCGCTGCAGGATTTTCTTCAGCTGTTACTGCTCCTCTTGCTTCCGCTATTACTGCAAAAAGCCTGTTTGGAACAGCAAAAAAAGCAAAATGGGATATTGGTTCCCTGAATTTTAAACTGGTATGGGCTTTTGTATTGTTAACAGGGATCCTTTTCGGTGTAGTTAACATCAGACCTATCCCGGTAATAATTTTTGCACAGGCAATGAATGGATTCGTGTTACCTTTTATTAGCGTGTTTATTGTTATTGTTGTAAACGACCCTGAACTTATGGGTAATTCAAAAATAAACGGTTGGATTTCTAATATTATGATGGGATTTGTTGTTTGGGTAACAATGGTTTTAGGTGGAATGAATATTTTAAAGTCTGTACAGACTGTTACGCAATGGAACTTTATTTCAGGCAGCTATTCGGTTTGGATACTTATTTTCATTACTTTCTTATTTACACTCGGATTGTTTTATTATATATTTAAAATGAGGAAATCCCGTTAAACAGAAAAATGAGCAGCATCAATTTAAATATAAATATTGATACAGGTGGTACCTTCACTGATTGTCTGGCCTGTGACATGAATGGAAAACGGCTTTCAAGAAAAATCTTAAGTAATAGTACAATCAGGGGGAAGATTATTGAATGGAAAGGGAGCAATATTATCAGGGTGGATGAATCATGGGATCTTGGCACAGATGTTTTAAAAGGATACATGTTTAAAATAATGCAAAAAGAACATGCTGAAATATTTGTTGATTCATACAACCCGGCTACCAAAGTAATAACTCTCGATAAGAATATGCCGGATAATCTGCATGGGGAAAAACTTGGTTTTGAACTTTCTACCGGAGAAGAGGCTCCAATATTAGCAGCGCGGCTTATAACACAAACTCCTCTTAACCAAAAACTTCCGACTTTCAATATGAGGTTGGGATCAACAAAAGCCACAAATGCACTTCTTGAAAAGAAAGGAGCCAGGGTTGTTTTGTTTGTTACCGGTGGGTTTAAAGACCTGCTACAAATTGGAACTCAACAACGACCTGATATATTCGCTCTTAATGTGATAAAACCAGAACTTCTTACCCGTGAGATAATTGAAGTAAAGGAGAGACTTGATTCTTTTGGAGAGATACTGGAACCAATGAATCTTGAAAATCTTAAGTCTGTTATTAATGATCTTATTTGCCAGGGGATCAGAACAGCCGGTATTGCCCTGATGAATGCATATAAGAATCCCATGCATGAAAAGAAGTTGAAAACATTTCTTCTTGCCCATGGATTTACTGATGTTTCTGTTTCTTCAGAATTGTCTCCGCAAATTAAATATTTGCAGCGGATGGAAACCACTCTTGTTAATGCTTATCTCGACCCTGTTTTAAATAAGTATCTGACCAATATTGAAGGTTTGTTTTCAAGTGGTTCTTTACATGTAATGTCAAGTGCCGGGGGACTGATCAGGTCAGATAAATACCGGTCAAAAGATAGCTTACTAAGTGGTCCTGCCGGTGGAGTAATTGGTGGTGTGGCTGTTGGAAAAGATTCCGGTTATTCAAAACTAATAACCCTGGATATGGGGGGAACAAGTACAGATGTTGCAAGGTATGATAGTAAATTTGATTATTGTTTTGAACTTGAAGTTGGTGATGCCCACATTATGAGCCCGGCATTATCTATCGAAACAGTTGCAGCAGGTGGTGGTTCTGTATGTTATTTTGATGATTATAATCTAAGGGTAGGTCCGGAAAGTGCAGGAGCTTTCCCCGGTCCGGCATGCTATGGAGCTGGTGGACCTTTAACAATTACCGATGTAAATCTGTTGATGGGCAGATTGGATGGCAGACAATTTAATATCCCTGTCTATCCTGATAAAGCAAAAGAAAAACTTGAAGAGCTTATTGAACGTATTTATTCAGAAAGCAATCGGAGAAGGAAGAAAGAAGAAGTTCTTCAGGGTTTTCTGCAGATTGCAAATGAGATTATGGCTGGAGCTATTAAAAAGATATCAGTTACCAAAGGATATGATCCAAGGGATTATGCATTAGTTGCATTTGGAGGTGCCGGAGGGGTACATTCCTGTGCAATTGCTCAAAATCTTGGTATAAATACTATTATTCTCCCGGAAGAAAGTGGAATATTAAGTGCATATGGAATTAGCAGAGCCGGGATAGAAAGAATCTCAGAAAACCAGCTACTTATTAATTTTGTTGATATAGCTGATGATCTGAAAATATATTTCAACAAACTTGAACAAGATGCAATTAAAAAGCTGGAACTTGAAGGATTTAAACCCGGTGAGATCAAAATAAAGCATCGTTTTGCTTATATGCGTTTCAAGGGACAGGATGCAGTATTGGAAGTTGAGTATATAAATAAAAATCAGCTACTTGAGGATTTCGAAAATCTTTACCGCAGGATTTATGGTCACTGGGAAAAAATTAATAAAATTGAGATTGAATCTGTCAGGGTTATTGCTTCCACAGGTGAAATAGAAAATAATAAAAAAAAGGTAAAAACTGCAGATGAGTATTATCCTGAACCGGAAGATTATATTAATGCATTTTTGGAAAACAGATGGAAAAAAGTTCCTGTTTTTGTAAGAAAAAATCTGAACCCGGGAGCCAGGATCAATGGGTTTGCTATTATCCTGGATAACCATAGTGCAGCTGTTATTGAGAAAGACTGGAAAATTATTATTGATAATAATAGTACAGGCATAATTACAATTCTGGATGAAACTGTTAAACCTTTAATTGAAACAGGAACTCTCAGAAAAGAAAATAAGGAAGTTGAACTGGAACTATTTACTAACCGTTTTATGGCAATTGCTGAACATATGGGATCTATGTTGCAGCGTACAGCCCTTTCAGTAAACGTAAAAGAAAGACTCGACTTTTCATGTGCCCTGTTGAACCGTGACGGAAAACTTGTAGCTAATGCTCCTCATATACCTGTTCACCTTGGAAGTCTGGGGGTTTGTGCGCGCAGCATTATTGAAAAATTCAAGATGAGCCCAGGTGATACTATTATAACAAACCATCCACGGTATGGAGGTTCTCATCTGCCTGATATATCACTTATCACCCCTGTTTATTCTAACGACAACCAGCTAATCGGATTTGTTATTAACAGGGCACACCATGCAGAGATAGGAGGTATATCCCCTGCATCAATGCCTGCAAATGCTAAAAACCTGGAGGAAGAGGGAGTTATTATAGAACCTTTCAAGCTTGTTGACAATGGTATTACCAATTGGAAAAAGCTGGAGAATTTATTGAGAAATAGTCCTTATCCAAGCAGAGCTGTTAATTTTAATATTACAGATGTTAAAGCTGCGTTGGCAGCCAACAGGTTTGGAGAACAGGAACTTTCTGAACTTGTGAATGTTCATGGTTTCGAAAAAGTTTTGTTATACATGAATCTACTGAAGAAACATGCAACAGATATGATTACACGAACCTTAAAGAGAATGTCTTCCAAAGTTTTTAAAGCCGAAGAATTTCTTGACGATGGAACACCCCTGAAGGTCAGGATTGAAGTTAAGGATGGCAAATGTATAATAGATTTTTCCGGTACTGCACCGGTGCATCCGGGAAACATGAATGCTAATGAGGCTATTGTTAACGGAGTTGTTATCTATGTGTTACGCCTGCTTATCGATGAGCCAATCCCATTGAATGACGGGATACTTGAACCGGTCAGGATTATTCTTCCGGTTGGTATGTTGAATCCCGAATTTCCCGATGATCCGAAGAAATGTCCTGCTGTTGTTGGAGGAAATGTTGAGCTCAGCCAAAGGCTGACAGACACCTTGTTAAAAGCGTTTAAGGTTGTGGCCTGCAGCCAGGGAACTATGAATAATGTTATGTTTGGTAACGATAATTTTTCTTATTATGAAACTATTTGTGGCGGATGTGGTGCAGGTCCGGGATTTAATGGAGCCTCGGCAGTTCATCATCATATGACAAATACCCGTATAACCGACCCTGAAATTCTTGAGCACAGGTACCCTGTCAGACTTGAAAGGTTTAGTATTAGGTCTGATTCAGGGGGCAACGGAAAGTATAATGGTGGTAATGGTGTAGAAAGACAATTTACTTTCCTTGAACCTATTTTATTGTCAGTATTAACTCAACATCGTAAAAACAGACCCTATGGATTGAATGGTGGTGAATCCGGGAAAGAAGGTTTGCAATTTGTTGTAGGAAAAAACGGTAAAATGATTAAATTGCGCAGCATTGATATGAAAAGTATTGAAGCAGCGGAAAGTCTGATAATTAAAACACCGGGTGGTGGTGGTTTTGGTAAACATCCTGAGAAATAGAATATAGTTAAGAATTTAGCTTTGCAAATTGATTAAAAAAAACCTTAATTTTCAGGTTTCATAAATAATTAGTTAATAGTCGGCAGTCCACAGTCAGCAGTCGACAAAAAAGTAAATAACAATCAAACAATTATACCACAATGGCAATTGGATTTAGAAACTTAACTGTATATAAAAAAGCATTTGCACTTGCCTGTGAATATATACAAAAAGAAATTTTTGATGATTTCAATAAACGATCTGAAGAAATCGGACGATTACTAAATCACATGATTCGAAATCCTAAAAAGTATAATTAGTTCAATCTTCAGATTGCCGACTGCCGACTGAAGATTGCCGACTTAAAAATGCAAAATATAATGAAATTAGCCATTATCAAGCCATACATTAAAATTGCGATACATTAAATTATTGTGATATACTTTAAGAAATACTATACTCAATTAAACACTGTTGAGCGGCTAAAAAATGCTCTTACGGTTTTTTTCATTTTTTTCTTTCTTCCCATAGCTTCTTTTGCACAGGACACTTTATTATTTGACGCTGTAAAAAGCAACGATACGAAGCTGCTTAACGAATGGATTAAAAAGAATGATGTGAACGGGTATTATGGTGAAAAGTCTTATACTCCATTGGTTATTAGCATTAAAAAGGAAAGGACTAAACTGGTTAAACTACTCCTGAGAAAAGGAGCCGCTATTGAACAACTTTGTCAGGATAAGACCCCACTGATTCATTCTGTTGAATCTGATAACCTTGGAATTGTAAAGATACTGATAAAAAAGGGCGCTGATATTAATGGAACAAGTTTGAAAGAAAACACGGCAATGGTATATGCAGCCTTTTTTGGATATGCTGATATTGCTCGTTACCTGGTAAAAAAGGGTATAAACTATAATCTCTATAATGCGGCAGGGAAAACAGCCCTTGATTATGCAAACACGCATCACCGGTATGAAGTTGCCAGTTTTCTGCACTCAATACATGCTGAGAGCGAGGAGATACTTCTTCCTGATTACCTGGATGGTCCATATGTATGGTGGCCTGATAATCAGGTTGGTACAATAATCTATCTTAAGCGCGATAGCTCTAAGAATATTACTACAATGGAGACACAAAACATTGACCGGAAAAGTGGTACTATCCATTTTAATGGATTTGCAGGTGATACCAATTCATATGAATTATTTATTAAAAAACCTGATCGTGATAATATCTTCAGGAATGTTGACCGGGTCTTTGCAATGGGTGATATTCACGGTGGATACTATGAATTAATAGAGCTACTGAAAAATAATGATATTATTGATGAAAATCTGAAATGGAACTGGGGCAAAGGACACCTTGTATTTCTGGGCGATCTTTTTGACAGGGGTGATTATGTTACCGAGTGCCTGTGGCTTATTTATCGTCTTGAACATGAGGCAATAAAAGCCGGTGGAAAAGTGCATATGCTACTTGGTAATCATGAATTAATGATAATAGATGGTATTACCAATGATGTGTCAAGAAAATATGAATACCTGTCACAGTACCTTGAATTTAATTTGGAACAGTTTTATGGGAATGATTTTGAAATTGGAAAATGGTTACGATCGAAAAAAACTATCGTGAAAATAAATAATAACCTCTTTGTACATGGAGGAATATCACCTGAATTTCTCAATACCGGGATTAATATACGGAATCTTAATAATCTTGTATATAGATATCTTAATAATGAATTGGATTCAACTGAAATTACTGATGTTGAATTAATATTAGGTGACAAAGGGCCTTTCTGGTACCGTGGATATTTTGGAAATTGGAATGGTTATAAGCAAATTACTGAAGAATCAGTTGATAAAACACTTGAGTTTTTTAATGTTTCAAGAATTATTGTCGGACATACTAATGTTAATAAAATTAAAGGTCTTTATCACGGTAAAATATATGCTACAGATATACCTTATTATTTGTCTGATGAAGTTGTTCTTCAGGGTTTATTAATCGAAGGTGAAACCTTTTATCGTGTGTATCCGGACGGTAAGAGAATTAAACTTGAATAGGATTACTCTTTAGTCCGTAAGTTTTAGTTAAATTGAATATCGAACAAGGATTAACGATTTTAGATTTAAGATTTTCAAACACTTCGTAAATCGTTAATCGGTGTTCCTTGTTCTTAAATCAGTTTTTACTTACTTTATAGACGAGTTCTAATTAGTAATTTGTTCTTTAGTATGAAGAAGCACCACATAGTTCTGCCCCTTTTTTTAATAGTCTACACCGTTATTTTTCAGAAAGAGAGTTATGCCGGGGTTCAGGGAGTTTCCATTCCTGTGAATACCGATTCAATAGAATACCCGCTTTTTGATTCACATGATATCCTTGAATTATCACTTACTTTTAATTGGAAGGAACTGGTATTTGATGTTGATGAGAACCGCAGTTCCCATGATGCTCAACTCGCTTATTTTGAGACTGAAAGTGATTCTGTTTCTATACCTGTAGAAGTTCAAACACGTGGGCATTACAGGCGTTCGCGTGATAATTGTAACTTTCCGCCTATCAGGATCAGATTTCCTGAAGATAAGGTGACAAATACTCTTTTTTCCGGTCAGGATAAACTCAAACTTGTTACTCATTGTAATAACAGAAGAATTTATGTTGATTATCTCCTTAAAGAGTATCTCGCTTACAGAATTTATAACCTGTTTTGCGATGAAAGTTATAAGGTAAGACTGGCAAGAATAACTTATAATGATAGTGAAAGAAAAAATAAACAACTTACCCGGTTTGCATTTTTTATTGAGAAAACAGACAATCTGGCATCCCGGATAGGAGGAATTGAACTTGAATTCTCAGGATTGTCAAAGGAAGTTACCGATGCAGAACTTACACTTTTATTTTCTGTTTTTCAATATCTTATCGGTAATACCGACTGGTCAATTCCTGGTCTTCATAATGTGCGTCTGATTTCCCTGCCTGGTCCGAAATATGTTCCTGTTCCTTTTGATTTTGATTTTTCAGGTCTTGTTGGTACCTATTATGCTATTCCCGATTCAAGAATACCTATAAAATCAATATTACAACGTATATATCGTGGACCGTGTGTGGAATTGGAAACTATTTTACCTGTACTTGAGTTATTTAATCGTAAAAAACCTGAAATTTATAGTTTAATCTCAGATTTTGAGTGTCTGGAACCAAAAAAGAGAGAAAAGATCCTTAGATACTTTGATAAATTTTATAAAACATTGAATAACGATCATAAACTAAAAAGAGAATTCATTCTTAACTGC
>JADFUQ010000560.1 GCA_015222065.1 Bacteroidota bacterium | reverse complement strand
ATTAATTAATAAATTTAAGAGTTTTTTTGAATTTCTCATAATATGTGTTAGTAAGCATGAAGATTATTTAACCACTTTAACGGTTTCTATTTTTTGAAAATACGATACATTCATATAGCTTCGCATTTTTAATTAATCATACTAATGGACAATGGAACTTATGAAATAACAGTAAAGGGTCTGGTGCAGGGAGTAGGATTCAGACCGTTTGTTTACAGGATTGCTCATTATTATAATATAAAGGGTAGTGTTGAAAACCGGAATGATGGAGTTAAGATTTTTGCCAGAGGTAAAAGATCTGATATTGACCATTTTATAATTTCCCTGAAAGAGAAAAAACCACTCGCATCAACAATCAAATCGGTTAATGTTAAGCAGATCAGTTCAAAAGATTATAAAAAATTTACTATTGTTAAAAGTAAATCTGATTCAGATGAAATTACCGATGTGAGTCCTGATATTGCAGTCTGTCCTGCCTGCCTCGGAGATATGAAAGAACAATCACACCGGATTAATTATCCTTTTATCAATTGTACCAATTGTGGTCCCAGGTTCTCAATTATTAAAGATTTGCCATATGATCGGGACAAAACTACCATGAACGTTTTTAAAATGTGCGATGTTTGTGCCGGCGAATATTCGGATGTTATGGATCGCCGGTTCCATGCCCAGCCTGTGGCATGTCTGAACTGCGGACCACGGTATGAATTGATCTCAAAATATGAGAAAACCGATAGTTTTGAGAAGGTTCTTAATAAAACGGCAATGGCGATAAACAACGGTGGGATTGTTTCTGTTAAGGGAATAGGTGGCTATTTTATGGCTTGTAATGCCTTAAACGAAAAAGCAGTGAAACAACTCAGGCAATCCAAACTGAGGGAGGGGAAGCCGTTTGCAGTGATGTTCAACGGGATAGAGACACTCAGGGAATATGCTATGGTAAATGCAGAAGAACAGGAATTATTGCAGTTATGGAGGCGACCGATAGTTCTTCTGAAAAGCAGAAAGAACCTTGCCTTTAGTGTTAGTATGGGATTTGATACGGTGGGGGCGATGTTGCCATATATGCCGTTTCACTACCTTCTTTTTAGTAAGCTTAATACACCTGTTATTGTTCTGACTAGCGGAAATATCCTGGATGAACCAATTATTATCTCAGACAGGGAAGCTTCAAAAAAACTTCTCCCGGTTAGTGATGCCCTTGTGACCTATAACCGTGAAATATTCAACAGGGTTGATGATTCAGTTCAACTGGTGGTTAATAACATTCCTCGTGTTATAAGAAGGTCGAGAGGTTATGTGCCCGAACCTGTTGATTTGACCCTGAATGTAAACGGAATTATGGCGTGTGGTGCTGAGTTGGTAAATACTTTTTGTCTCGGTAAGGGAAACCAGGCAATTCTGAGCCAGTATATAGGAGACCTTAAGAATTGGGAAACTTATGAATTTTATTGTGAATCTATCGAAAGACAGAAAAAGCTGTTTCGTGTTGATCCGGCTTTAATAGTTTGTGACCTTCATCCTGAGTACCTTTCTACAAAATATGCTGTTGACTCTGGCTTGCCTGTAGTTAAAGTACAGCATCATCATGCACATATTGCTGCCTGTATGGCAGAGCATAATCTTGATGAAAAAGTGATAGGAGTTGGTTTCGATGGAATTGGTCTTGGTGATGATAATAATATTTGGGGTGGTGAATTTTATATATGTGATCTGGCAGATTATGAGAGAGTTACCCATTTCTCGTATATTCCAATGCCTGGTGGTGACAAAGCGACTCTCGAACCATGGAGGATGGGGGTAGCATATTTATATAGAATATACGGATCAGATTTTTTTAAATTGAATATTCCTTTTGTTAGAAATCTGGTTAAAAAGAACGCGGAGGATATAATCCGGATGATCGATAAAAATATAAATTGTCCGTTAACTTCCAGTTCCGGGCGGTTGTTTGATACGGTAGCTGCTATTCTGGATGTTTGTACCTATTCAGGTTTCCATGCTGAAGCACCGATGCGCCTTGAATCTCTTATTGATAATAATTGCACTGATTCTTATTCTTTCAAAATGGGAAAGACAATTAAAGTTGAAGTAATGATAAAAGAGATAGTGAATGATATTATTAATGGGACTCACGAGGGAGAAATTTCGGCAAAATTCCATAATACAGTTATTTCTATTATTTTTGCCGCAGTAAATGAAGTAAGACAAAGAACCGGTATAAGTAAAGTGGTTTTATCGGGAGGGACGTTTCAAAACAGATATTTACTTCAGAAAATTGAGAATAAATTAATAAAGGAGAATTACCAGGTGTATACTCCGGTGGCAATCCCGGCAAATGATGGTGGAATAGCTTTGGGACAACTGGTAATTGCTTCCAAAAGGAGGGAATTAAGATGTGTTTAAGTGTACCGGCAAAAATTGTTGAAATTAATGGAGAAATGGCCAGGGTTTCTGTTGGCGAAACAATTATAAATGCTAGTCTGCAGATGCTTGATGATGTTAAGATTGGCGATTATGTTTTGCTTCATACCGGTTTTGCATTACAGAAGATCAGTCCCGCTGATGCAGCTGAAACTCTTGTTTTGTTTGAGGAATTAGAAGAGTTAAATAAGGAAATGGACCGGGAAGAGCAGAGCAGGAAAGTATGAAATACATAACAGAATTCCGGAATAAAGAAATTGTATCCCGGCTTGTAGATTATATCAGTTCCATATCTAAAAAACATGTCAGGTTTATGGAGGTATGTGGTGGCCATACCATGGCAGTCCAGAAATTTGGTATTCCGTCACTTCTCCCTGATAATATCGAACTGCTTTCCGGACCGGGTTGCCCGGTTTGTGTTACAAGTAATTTGTTTATTGACAAAGTTGTGGCTTATAGCCGTCTTGATAATGTCATAATCACTTCATTTGGTGACCTGATAAGGATCCCGGGATCTACCTCATCTCTTGACAGGGAGAAAGCAAACGGAAGAGATATCCGGATGGTATATTCAATACTGGATGCCTTGAATATTGCCAGAAAAAATCCTGATAAGAAAGTGATTTTCCCTGGCATTGGGTTCGAAACAACCGCTCCAACCAGTGCAGCAGCCATATTAAAAGCAAATGCTGAAAACCTTGAGAATTTCTATCTGTATAGTTCGCATAAGATCATGCCTCCTGCTATGGAAGCCCTGATTGACGAGGGGGTAGAACTGAATGGTTATATCGCTCCTGGTCATGTCAGTACCATAACAGGTTCAGGTATATACAAAGCTATCCCTGAAAAATTTGGTCTTGGTTGTGTTATCAGTGGCTTTGAACCGGTTGATATCTTGCAATCTATTTATATGCTTGTCAAACAACATGAAACCCACTCGCCAAAGGTGGAAATACAGTATAAAAGGGTTGTTATTCCCGAAGGTAATGTAAAAGCTCAGGAAATGATGAATGAGGTTTTTGTGCTTCATGATGATTGGTGGAGAGGATTGGGGGTTTTGAAAAACAGCGGGTTTGCTCTGAAAGAAAAGTATAAACGGTTTGATGCAGAAAAAATGCTGAGTGTTGAAGTTGAAGAAACAATTGAACCGGCAGGGTGTATATGCGGTGAAATACTGAAAGGCATTAAAAAACCTTCTGATTGTAAATTATTTAATAAGGCTTGCTCACCTGCAAACCCGGTTGGGGCATGTATGGTTTCCAATGAAGGAGCATGCCATGCATATTACAGGTATAATAAGTAGGAGAAGAAGGGAATAGAGGGAATAGAGGGAATAATGGAAAAATGGAAAAATGGAATAATGGAAGATTGGGAAGAAAGGGAAATAACTAAGCATTATCCTGTAAAACTTTATTATGAGTTATAATTTCGTTATATATTGATCTATGAACAATAATCAGGGGAAAGCCATATTATTAGGTCATGGTAGTGGTGGAAAATTATCCCACGACCTTATCAGGGATATCTTTGTTAAGTATTTTTCCAATAAAATATTATCCGAACAGACAGATTCTGCATGTCTTCCCGGAGCAGATGAAGGGATTGCTTTTACAACAGATTCTTATGTGGTTGATCCAATATTCTTTCCCGGTGGGAATATCGGGAAACTTGCAGTATGTGGTACTGTAAATGACCTGGCTGTATCCGGAGCAAAACCACAATATCTGAGTGCCTCATTCATTATTGAAGAAGGTTTTTCCATAACGGATCTTGAAAAAATAGTCAGTTCGATGGCTGACGAATCACGTAAAGCAGGGGTGAAAATTGTGACAGGTGATACCAAGGTGGTTAATAAAGGTAAATGCGATAAACTATTCATTAATACTTCCGGCGTTGGATATTTACCCCGGAAAAATCATTCAATAAGTACCGGGCGTAAAATAATACCAGGCGATAAAATCATTGTAAGTGGCAGTGTTGGAGATCATGGTGTCGCTATCCTTTCTGCACGCGAGAATATGAGTTTTAATGTTAATCTAAAATCTGATTGTGCCTCTCTTAACAAAATGATACATTCAGCTCTCAGTACCTCATCCGGTATACATTTCATGCGTGATGCTACCAGAGGTGGACTTGCAACGGTTTTGTGCGAACTCTCTGAAACAAGGGGACTGGGTATTGAGACTGACGAAGAGAGTATACCAGTGAAAAGTAGTGTGCAAAGTGCTTGTGAGATTTTCGGATATGACCCTCTTTATATGGCAAATGAGGGAAAGGTTATAATGGTAGTAGATTCATTGGATGTGGATAAGGTACTGGATAAATTGCAATACAACACCTTCGGCAAGCAAGCTTCGGTTATCGGGGAAATAACTGAAAAACACCCTGGCAAGGTAGTACTGAAAACAGCTATTGGAGGTACCAGGATAATTGATATGCTGACAGGAGAACAGCTCCCGAGGATTTGCTAAGAAAAGATACATAAAGGATCAATATCTACTAGTGTTGTGTCAATCTTAATTTATCGTAAGTGTTTAGTTGGCAATTGGCAAAGAGCAGTTGGCAAGTAATACTCCACTGCAAACATCATTGCCAACTGCCAATTGCCTTTTGCCAACTATTCTTTAACCGTCAAAACAAGTTTAACATGATACTAGAAGTAACCGAATTCATTATACAATTTACGCAGTGCATCTGAAACATCCTGGAAGGAGATAAAGTGTTTTTTGCATCCAACCTTTGAACAGATATATACCTTTCCACCTTTTTCCAGTGCAAATGGGATCATAGGCGCTCCACATTCTTCACATTTGTTGGGACTCGCAAGCTCCTTGTTACAGTGTGGACAAAAAAACTTAATTGGCTCGTCTTTGGGAAGTTCAATACTGCATTTATGGTCAAAACAGCCATAATATGAACATAATCTTAACCTTCCTTTTTTACCGTTTGCTTCAATATCAACCTTGATGCTGGGTTTACCATTGATCTGATCGTAGGGATCCATAAAAGACTTTTTGCAATGGGGACATTTTGTTCTGAGTGCTATTAAATTTTTCATTTTACCTCCATAATTTAATTTTAGAAAATATATTTTGAGTTTACAAAAAAAAACTTAATAAACCAAATACTGGTTTCTGTGTGTCGAAAGCAAAGAGCATGGAGCAAAGAGAGAAGAGTTCCGTGCAAGCATTGTTGATTCACGATACAGGATGCAGGATACAGGATATACGATTCACGATTCTTCAACCTTGAACTCTTCTTTTCTTTCTTCATTTTACCACAGTGAAATATGCTCCTTCCCCGGTGAAATATTTTCGTGCCTCAAATTTTACCCTGTGAAACCCCAGCATAGCTGGGAGCAACAAAGTTGCTGTTTCACAGGGTGAACCCCGATACAGTCAT
>JADFUQ010000559.1 GCA_015222065.1 Bacteroidota bacterium | reverse complement strand
TATTAATAACGTAATTAAAATTTAATTATTATGGGACGCAGACCACTTAGTGAAAAACACATCCGTAGCCTGACTAAAGTATCGGGTGGTAAGAGTTATGCAATAATTATTCCGAGGGAAATGGTAAATGATCTGAAATGGAGAGCCAGACAAAAGCTTGTTATAAGTAAACGCGGCAAGAAGCTGGTTATTGAAGACTGGGAACCTTAGAAGTAATGATTTTTTCTATTTTGTTTTACTGTTAAGGATAAACCTGTTATAAATAAAAAGCAGTATAGCGGTTCCCAATGCTATTCCTGAAAAGATCATCCAGATATTCATGGGATGGTACTGGTCCCAAAGGTACTGGGTCAATTCCTTGTTGTTCAGCCCCATTAGTTCCTGTGCACGATTAATATAATCGTTTTGTGTGAAAGTATCTGAAACCGCGGGTATATCCAGCCCCTGAATCGCAACTTCCTTTTTTAATAAAGTAAACTTCTCGGAAATGTTAGCATACAGATTACCGGAAAGGATACCTGCAAACCAGTGGCCCAGACCTAATGGGAGAAATGAAGTGCCCATGTACAATGCTTTTTTATCCATAGGAGCTATACGTCCAATATATTCTGTGAACTTGGGAGAGCTGGCCATTTCACCAATGGCAAACACCAGGATGCCAAAAATGACTAACCAGGAAAAACGGGTTGTAAACATAAGGAAAAGTCCGGCGCTTAAAATGATTATTCCGGTGATCATGACATTCAATGGCCTGAATTTCATTGCAACCGAGGATATTACTAATTGAAATAATATAATAAAAAAGGCATCCAGACTGGTAATGGTTATTGGTGTAATTGCTCCTTCTTTTAACCCCAGATTTCCGGAAAGAGCATCCAGATCAACCCAGTCATTCAAAAATACCGGAAATGAATAATAAAGTTGATTAAAAGCAGTCCAGAAGCCCACCATAATAATAAGGAACAATATATATTTATAGTCTGAAAGTGTGATATAAATATTTCTGAAAGCTTCAAGAATATTCTTCCCGGGTGAAACATTACTCTTTTCACGTTCCGGCTCTTTAAAAAAGAAGAACACAAAAATATAATTTATGCCGATTGTAATGATTGACATCAGAAATACATAATTCCAATTGATATTATAGACCAGTCCGCTTATAAAAGGACCGATAAAACCACCTATATTGATCATCATGTAGAATATACCGAATCCAAGAGATGAAGTTTCTTTATCGGTTGTTTTAGCTATCATAGCAGATATAATAGGCTTGAAAAGGGCTCCCCCAACAGCCAGGTAGATATAAGCGAAAAATATTGCCTGGTACGACTCAAAAGTCCCCATCATGAAATATCCGGACACATACATAGTAAAAGAGAGAATCAACACTTTTTTATATCCGATCCTGTCAGCAATGGCACCGGTGATCAGGGGCAGGACATACAGCAACATTGATCCTGTGCCAATGATCAATCCTTTTTGTGCTTGTGAGAAACCCAGCGCTCCGGTGTCTTTCGAGAGGGTAAGATAAAGAGCAAGGGCATTATAAAACCCGTACCATGCCCAGCGTTCGAATAATTCCATGATATTTGAAACCCAGAAAATCCGTGGGAATTTCCGTATTGCATGTGTAAATGAACTCATATTGTACTTTACTTTGATATTATTTTTTCATAAAAGAAGGAAGTTTTTTCAGATGCCTGGTCGTAAGTGTAGATTTCTTTTTCAGGATATTCAGCAAAAAGACTGGCGAGGGCAAAATCACCGATACACATTGTGCCATGTGCCAGCAGGCATAGAGAAAAACCCCAGGAATATGGCGGTTGAATAAATATGCTGCATGCTGCAAGTGCAAGACTCAGGATGATAAACGGGGTAAACGCGAGTCTGTAGAAACTGTTTCTGTTAAGAACGAAATGATCGGCTGTAACATAAAAGATATATTGCTTTAGGTCAGCACCGAACTTTATTTTAGTAGCTCCTTCAAGAAGATAAACAAGGCCGTGAATTCCTTCGTGAACAGGAACAAGCAGGACAGGGTACAGGATAAAACCCAGAAAGAGTTGCCAGAGGGTTGCACCCGGACTCCACGATCCGGGAATCATCTGAAAGGTGATAATTCGCAGTAAATAAGCAAGAAAAATAATATTTACTCCAAAATAGAGACAGGTAACCTTGTTTTTCTTCCAGATATAGCGAAATACAAATGGAACCACATTTTCATGCTCTATAGAAGTTATAAGACGGAACCTTCGTTCATCTTCCAGATCACTCACCTGTATCTTGTTCCCTGATGTTTTCATAATATATTAGCAACAGTATTGAATTATAAATCACAACTTTTAAAATTAGAAATTAAAAATTAAAAATTCAAAAGGTAAAAGGCAACGATATTTAGGCATTAACACTTCTTCACTTCATAATTTAAAATTCATTATTCGATATTCATTATTTCCTTTATCTTCTTTTCCTCTCTTCCTCTCTTCCATTCTTCGAAAGAGTTATACGTTAAGTGTTAAAAGTTATAAGTTTATCACGGAATCCTTTGCTCTTTGCTCTCCGCTCTTTGCTCTTCACACTGCAACACTGCCTCACCGCAACACTGCATCACATTCCTATTTATATTTCAGGTTAAAATAGATAAGAATTGAAAAAATTGGTGCCAGCGGAGTAATGACAGCGCTGGTTGCAGAACTTATTAGTATATAAGCCGGACTGATGTCAGGCAAAAGCGACCTGCTTGTTTTAGCCATTTCCGTTGATGTTTCCGGATTCAGAAACTGAAAGAAATTCCCGGCAAAAGGAGCCAGGGTTATGGATGAAAGGATAATTCCGATTACAAAGTAAAGGATATAAAAAACAACAATATAACCCAGTGTCTTCCATAAATCTTTATGCACCAGTTTAAAACTTCCTGTTATGGCTTCCAGTGGATTAACTTCTTCAATAATCAACAGGGCAGAAGTGGGTGTAAAAACCGTGGCAAGATAAATCATAGCAGCAAACATGCCGATAACAAAAAGCATTATACCGAGCATCATTCCCGTCATAAGAATCATAAAAGCCAGAAACATGGTTCCCAGGTAAGGGAGTGCAAACTTTTTTATTGACTCCTTTATCAGAATAAAATGGTTATTCTCAGGTTTCCATTCCTGGTACAATATGTAATAATGGAGGAAAAGATAGAGTATGGAATAACCAATAAAAAAAACAACCATCAGTATGAACAGGGATCCCATTTGTTCGGTTATCTTCTCAGGATTGTTAAGGTAATCGAAAGTCATGAATTCCCGTAACCGGGATGTGAATAAAAAGGATTGAAGCACTAATATTCCAAGGAAGCTGTATAGAAACAGCCAGCCAAAGTGCTTCTTGTAAATTTCCCATGTTTTTCTAAAAAGACCTTCCAGATCTCTTTCCTCAAATAAAGGATGTTCGTTTGGATTTATCATTTTGGCAACCGTGGATTTTTTGATTGGTGCAAAGATAAGAAAGTAAGAGATTCAAACGATATTATAAATTAAAAGTATACGTGTATTTAGCCAGGATGGTCCGGTTGCTGATCTTTGGAAGTGCAGGGATCTCTGTATCCGGGTAAGTATTTCTTCCTTCATTGAAAACAAGATAGAAATCGTTTCCTTCCTTTGGATTGTACCGCAGTCGAAAATTACTGATTATTACATTATCACTGCTATTGTATTGGATAAAAGCACTTACTGAAAGCTTGGTATTATACATATAAAGTACCTTGAGCCTGCCTATTTGTCCAATAAATTTCTGTGATCGTTCTTCGAAATTGATCCAGTTATACTGGTATGTACCGTTCAATTGAAAACTGGAGGAAATGTTCCATGTAGGCATAAATGATATTGAAGTCCTGTAACCATCGTAAAATCCACCTACACTGGACATGATTATCGAATAAAATTTTCGTGACATAGGAGTTGAGATCATTCCCCTAAACTCAATAAATTCATAACGTCCTTCAGGTACTTCAGCATCATCGGAGAATGAAAATGCTTCTTTTACATCCTCAATCATGTAACTCAGGGATAAATTCCCGGACATCATAGATTTAGTCTGGAATTTCCATCCCGGGCCTGCTGTAAGAGTTTCAAGACAGCCATCGGTTACACTCAGAAAATACATTTGCTGGATATATATGCTGTGGCTAAATAGTTTTGAATCTTTTCCGGGTAACCATCCATACTGAAATTGTGTTCTGGCAAATGAATAATCCTCACGCATTTCAAATCCGATACCGGGGTTAAAAGCTTCCCCCGAGCGCGACCAGGAAACATCATACGCGAAACCCTCTTCACTTCTTCTTTCCCAACTGATCTGCATTTTTGCAGGATCAAGGGAGAACAGATTATTATCAAAACCTGTTTCAAAACTCTGTGCCCATTTGATATCCAGGTAATCATCATTGAATATCCTCAGTATAGCATCCAATCCATAAGCAGTGTTGTATTTTCCGTCCATCCCGATCCTTGAAGTAAGAATTCCACCAATATAGCTGTTCTCATTTATTACCTGTCTTCTCATTCTAAGTACTCCAAAATTTTCGGAAGACAGATCTTTAAACGGAGCAGTTTGCATATCCAAAAAACCAAGGTCCCACGATCCAATCCGACCTATTATCCTTGCTCCACCATATATACGAACAGGCTGGTCATCGTAAAGTCCAATCCTTCGACTGTAAAAAAGGTTACTCGAACCACCTGAACTAAAGCTGAAAATGCTGGACCTTTCCTGGAAAAATTTTCGTTTTTCAGGAAAAAAGAGCGAAAATCGGGTTAGGTTAATCATTTGATCATCAGCTTCTACCTGGGCGAAATCTGTATTTAATGTCAAATCCATGGTAAGGTTGCTGGTTAGTCCGTATTTAATATCCAATCCGGCTTCATAAGTCGCCTCCTCACTATTAATGTATTCTGTTTCCGCATCGTTCAATTCATTGGTTTCAGAAAATCCGGCAAGACCATATGGCGCGATATAAAAGGGTCTTTTTGGTTTGATACCTTTAAATACAACATCCTCTGCCTGTGACGGTTTCATCATAGCCCAGTCACCATATTTGGGATGAATTGCCGGAAATATAATAGTCTCATTTTTATGTGGAATAAACCGCCAGACAATAAGTCCCATTGTTGTAACGTCATTAACATCCTGGAAACGCAAACTGGAAATCGGAATACGCATTTCAACAAACCATCCCTCTTCATTTGTTGTTGTTTCCACATCCCAGAAAGTATTCCAGCTCATATTAAAGGGCATATGATTCATACGACCTACGGCATCATTAAAAATACTCATATCAGATCGAATACCGGCAGGAGTTGTTGAAAAGCAAAGAGCATTCTCATTATCATTAAAGGTATCGAGAATAATTCCAAAACCGTCACTATTTGCGCTAAAATCATCCCTTTTTTTTGTTGAGGATTTGATTTTTGAGGCATCATTATCATAAAATCTCCCGGAAACATACAAGTACTTATCGTTATAAAAGAGACGGATTTTTGTTTTTTCTGTAGGTTCATTACCAAAATCAGGTTGGAACATAACCATTGGCAGAGGTTCAATTTCATCCCAGACTTTTTCAAAGGGCAAACCATCAAATTTGATCTCTTTATCTATTCTGGATATTATAATATGAGAGGTATCTGATTCAGAAAATACCTGTGGAGAGTATAAAATAAGTGTAATAAATGCCGGTATAAAAACTCCTTTAATCAAAGTGCCCTTGTTTTATGAATGTAAAAGTAATTATTTCTAATTTAAACTTTTTACTTATTATCGAGGCTTCCAAACACTTTTTGAAGTATTGGAGAAACCCTTGCATTAATATCTTTCCGTATCTTAAATTCCTCTTCTGCAACTTTTATAAACATGCCATCAAGAGCTTTATGGGTAAGATAATCCCCGAGATCTGTTTCAACAGTCTGCATGTCTGCCAGGCGTCCTGCCAATGATCTGGCAAACTGATTCCACTTCCCGGTGAGAGCATCCCATGAATCCTGGGTTGATATATTTCCCACTATATCCTTTTCTACTGAAGCCCTGATCTTTGGACTGTACAGATCAAACAGCTCGTTGTAGGTTGTCCTGTTGAGATATTGAGTGGCTGCATCATCTCCACCATTCAAAATACCAAAAGCATCGGAAATTGACATTTGTGTTACACTGTTTATGAAGATAGGAGCCACTTCTTTCGCAGCATCCTCAGCAGCCCGGTTTATTCTCAGAATTACATCATTAACCAGCTTATCTCCTCCCGGGATCTTTGAAATATTTTCAACAATAATCTTTGCTTCTTCAGGAAGCAGTATTTTAATAATTTCATCTCCAAAATATCCGTTTTCGGCTGCCAGTCGGACAGATGAATTACGTGCCCCTGTTTTCAATGCTTCTTTCAAGCCCTGCACAACCTCTGCTTCTGTTAAAGGCAGGGTGGTTGCCGCTGACTGAAGTGTTGTCAAAAGTTCAGCACAAGCTGACAGTATTATTGAAACAGTCAGAATTAATGGTAAAATCAGTTTTTTCATTTTTATAAGGATTACATTTTTTTTGTTTTGAAAGATAAAAAAAATAAAGGCATATTTATATGTAATTTCAAAAAAACCGGATACAAGTGAACCGGTATTCACGAAGAAATTTTGATAACCACTATACACACCATGACACGAAAGAAATATTCATTTCTCATTTTCGAACCATTTATGGTTGACCGCCATGGTGATCTGCAGAATGATTTGGTTATTTTGTTACTAACACCCCTTTGTTGATAAAAAAAATCATATTGGAATAAAAATAATTTTCATTTTACAAATTTTTTTGTTTTTTTTATACCCAATTAATCGGATTCCATGGAAAAATATGATCCTGTAATTTGTGAATGTGCGAATATCACCCGCAGTGAAATTATTGACCTGATAAAAAAGAAAAATTTATTTACTGTTGAAGAGGTTGCAGATGAATCTGCTGTTGCAGGTATGTGTGGTGCGTGCATTGAAAAAATTGAAAGTATCCTTGATGAAGTTTATGCTGATTTATTATATAAATAAAACTTTGTCTTGACCTTTTTATAAATCTCCCCGTTCATTCCTGATTCATCTTCACTTTTGACTTTTCGACTTTTGACCTTTAACATTTTCTCATCTTTCACTATTCATTTCTCATCTCTTCGTCTCTCAGTCACTCCGTTACACTCTTCGCTTTTCTCACTGCATCACAATTCTTAATAAGTTAAAAGTTATACGTTCTTTTTCTTAACCCGTAACTCTTTAATCATTGATTTTTACTTATTTGTTGATAAAGGAACGAATTTTGTTGATGAAAAATAGTTTTTGCACGCAACCATTTTAAGTTAAAATCCTTCTTATATATAAAGAGGTATATATATAAATTTAAAAATTTAAAAAGGTATTAGAAAAACATGGGTAAATACAGAGAAATAAATGTAACAGATAATCCCACAAAGAGGGCAATATTAGAGTTTCTTTCCGATCGTGGGATGTCGTATTTGGGTGATATTGTCAGGAATTTGTCCCTTTCTTATTCAAAGGGAATCAAATGTATTAATGAGATGAAGGAAGAAGGTCTTATAGACAATAGCATTAATCCGCCCAAATATGATTTAGTTCAAAAAGATTAGCTTCATTTTTCCTGATACACTGGTATTCAAAAAATATGTTGCCGTAAATTATCAGGAAGTTAGATAAAATATTAAAGCCGCCGGATATGGCGGCTTTTTTTATCACCTGGATCACACGGAAACCTCCATTGGAACTCTGACGCTCCACAAAAATATTGATAATAAGGATTTTGTACCCATATCGGTATCAGAGTCTCATCTCCCAGGTTGTACATCTGTTTTCCGTTTATATTCGTTTTTTGGATCCGTTTAGTAACTCTTCTAGAAGTTTTTCAGTATTCCCCTTTACTATTAAAGAACCGTTCATTATTGTAATTTTTATGCTCACAGTTTATTTTTTCTATATTAAAATTAGTTATTTTAATAAACCGTTTGACACAATAATCACCGGTAATGTTCAATTCCCCATTCTTATTTAAATAATTTTATATTACTGTTTAAAATCACACATTCTTTTATACTATCAATTGTAATGTATGGTATTGTCAGGTAAAATTCACCCTTCTTTTTTGCAATATCATTTATACGATTTTCTATTTGTTCAAATATCCTTACTAAATCTTCAGACTTTAATATCTTTTTCCATCCATCGAGGAACCAATATTTTATCAGGGAATGATTAAACATTGTTGTTCCATCTAAAAAACTAATATTAAACTTATTATACTTAATGTTTCTTATTGTGAAACCGGATTCTTTCAATATTGATTCAACTTCACTGAGGGGTTTTCTTTTTAAATATATTTGGTTTTTCATTTTTTCAATTTCAGAAAATAGCCTATTTGTTCTAAGAATATCAAAGAATATATCATAAAACTCTATCATGGTATCTTTCAGGTTAAATGTAATTACAAATTGAGCTCCGGATTTAATTACCCTATAGCATTCAGAAAAAGCGAGTTTCATAGAATTCAAATTATTTACCCCATTATTTGATACAACCAGTTCAAAATAATTATTATCAAAGGGTAATTTTTCTGCTACACCGTTTATTACTTCAGCATTTTTTATGTCCAGAGTCTTTATCTTCAGATTAACTCTTTCAGTAGCTTTTTTCCAGGGATCAATTCCGAAAACTTTGCTTGAATTCCCTAATCTATTTGCAAGTTCAATCAGCGGGAAGCCAAGACCACAACTAATATCCAAAGCCATAATATTGGGTTTGAGTTTAACCATATCAAGTAAGTCCAGACCAAAAGGAGCAGACCAAAGAGGAAGTTCATCAATTACCGATACTAAATCGAAATCCTCAGTACTAAATGTATGGTTTAAGTAACTATGCATTACTGAATTATTATTTAGTCAATCCTTAATAAGAGGTGGTATCTACCAATACATCTTTTTCCCTTAAATCTTTCTTTGGTTGAAGCCTAATTGACAACTCCAGTATCTTTTCTACACTCTTGGCACCAATGCATTTACGAAAATGCACTAAATCACTTGGATCCCAAGGAAACCTCCATTGGAACTCCGACTCTCCACAAAAACATTGATAATAAGAAATAAATTTTTTTGTTTTTGATCTGATGATTTTCCAAACATTTTCTGCAAGATTTTTAACTATACTACGAAAAAACATGCAATTTTATACTATCTTTTTTTTTACTTGTTAATATTATATTATAGATATTCAGATAGTTAAAGTCTTATCAGGGATCGACTAATTAGCTTGCATTCAGAAAGTTGAAATGGAAAAACTATACATCCCTGTAGCCTGTGATATTACAATTTCAAATTCCCATTCTCCAAAATAATTCTTATTCTCCTCATCCAAACCAAGTGTCTGTGACCACTCGATATCTGCTGATGAGTCCATTTCAATTTTTTGAAACTCTTTCCCCGATGGTTCTGAAATAGTTATAGAAATTTTACCTTCCGAAAGACTCCCGGATGCGCTCATTCTTATCTTTTTTTGGTCAGCGTCGATGATAAATTTACTGTTTTTTGTAGAGCTGTTTTTAGATAATGCTTTTCGTAATGTAAGATGCGAACTTTCATAAGGCGCCCAACTAATAGTTCTTGCGAAAGCTGGGGTGGGTTGAAAACTTTGTGCTCTAATAAAATCTTCCTGCATAGTTTTTTCCTGAATTTTTTTTAGATAATCTTCTTTAACTGTTTTTTTCTTGGATTGTGCTACAGCTTGTCCAAATAATCCGACTGACATAAAAAGGAAACTGGCAGATAATAAAAATGTGAAAATTGTTTTTGTTTTTTTCATCTTTTTAAATTTTAAATAGTATAAATTATGATTAATATTTGAATCAAATTTATTGATTACTATTCATATCAATTGTTAATGAATTGTTAAAGATTGGTTAATGTCCATGATGCAATAAAAAAACTATTATTTTTACTAAATATCATAAAAAATGAAATCTAAAATCGCCATTTCAGGAGCTGTTCTTGCTCTGTTAGGACTTATAGCAGTTCAGTTTTACCTTATTTCCGGATTGTACCGGTTTCAAAAGCAGGCTTTCGATACTAAATATGCCGGTATTACCAGAAATGCTTTGATTGAAATGCAGGAGGAATTCGGAACTAATGGATTCGATTCTGCATTCTATATGATGGATCAGGCGGCTTTGGAAACAATTTATCAGGTTGAATTCTCTTTGTCTGATACTGGTAGTACAGACATTAAACAAATTGTACTAGAACGGTTCAGTTTAATCCTTAAAGAATACGAAACCCTTAACCCATATATAAAAAATTTCCTGCAACGATTGAACCTGAATACTGAGTTTCATTCCTATTTTTTTATTCGTGAACTCCGCATTATTACTCCAACACAGTCATATTCCATATTTGCCGATGACGGAACTGACCTGGTCGATCAGGAAAACCGGGTTATAGAAAGAGATGGAGCTATTTTTGTTAATTCATATGTTGCTGAAGGGAATTATTTTTATATTGAATTTAATTATTCTATTGATTTTACATATAGAACAAAGATCATTTACAATGAAATGAAAGGTGCATTTCTGCTTTCCTTGTTATCAATCATTGTTGCCGGTGCTGTTTTCTTATTGACAATCAGAAATATGCTGAAACAGAAGAAATTAGCTGATCTGAAATCAGATTTTATTAATAATCTGACTCATGAATTAAAAACACCTCTTACAACCATATCGGTTGCAGTGAGTTCACTGGCTAATCCGAAAATACAGGATGACAGAAAAAAGATCAATGACCTTTCTTTAGTTATAAAAAATCAAAACAGATATCTTTCTTATATTATCGATCACCTGCTGGATATTAACCTTTGGGAAAGAGATCAAATTACTCTTAATCTGAGAGAAATTGACCCCGAAAAGTTTGTTAATGAGAAGATCGAAGCATTTTGTTATGAGAATACCGATAAGAAATTTTCAATTACCAGGAATATAAAAACAAATGGAAAAACAATCTTTATTGATGAATTTCAAATGAATGTGGTTATACAGAACCTGTTCAATAATGCATTGCGATATGGAGGAGAAGAACCAGGTATTTTGGTTGAAATAAAATACGATCCTGAGTTTAAATTGATAATCTCGGATAATGGGATAGGCATTAGGAAGAAAGATCAGAAATATATTTTTGATAAATTTTATCGTGGTTCTCAGGGTGTTGAATCAAATCAGAAAGGTCTTGGACTCGGACTTTTTTATGTTAAGAGAATAATTGAACTTCATGGAGGATCAGTAAACGTGATAAGTAAACAAGGTTCAGGATCTGCTTTTATAGTATCAATTCCGGCAAGGAAGGATTAATTATTTTTGGTGCTTTTACTAATGTTAATTGTTGAATAAAATTGTTTCATGAAGATTGAGTTAATATAATGAGACTTTTACTTGTTGAAGATGATGTTGATCTTGGGAATGTTTTATCCCAGTTCCTGGAAATGCAGGGCTTCTCAGTTATACTTGCCCGGACTGGAGAGAAGGGTTTAGAAATATTCAACAGCAATAATATTGACCTCTGTATCCTTGATATTATGCTCCCCGGTATGGATGGGCATACTCTGGCAAGAAAAATTAAAGCAAAAATTAAAACTATGCCTTTGCTATTTCTTACAGCAAGAAATACTAAAGATGATATTATTAAAGGACTCAGGATAGGTGCTGACGATTATATCTGTAAACCTTTCGAACCTGAAGAATTGGTACTAAGGATCAGAAATATCCTGAGGAGAACCGGGAAATCTTACTCAGATGGGATAAAAGTTGGTAAACTGAACTTTAAATTTGATCAGCTTCTGATATCCGGTGATGGAAAAGAACATAAGTTAACCCTCAAAGAAGCAGAGTTATTCCGTTATTTATTGCAAAATAAAAACAAGGTGGTTAAAAGGGAGGAAATACTTGTGAAATTGTGGGGAGAGAACGACTATTTTATGGGTCGAAGTATGGATGTTTTTATCAGCCGTTTAAGAAAATATCTGAAACCCGAGAAAACAATTAAACTTGAGACAATCAGGGGTGTGGGATTTCTGCTATCGGGCAGAGATTTATAAGAATATATTATAGCAAAACTGATTATTACTTTCAATTCAAATCGATTTTGATCTTATTCGATTTTTACACAAATAAATTATATACGAAAATGATAAACTGGTATTGTTATTTTTTATATATTTCAATTTTTCAAAGTAGAGCTAAAAGTGTTTTCAAATAAAAATAAATCAAAATGGATCAACATTCATTAAGCAGAAGAACATTTCTTGAAAAGATTGTATTAACAAGTGCCGGTGCTATTATTTCCACCAG
>JADFUQ010000558.1 GCA_015222065.1 Bacteroidota bacterium | reverse complement strand
CTCCTGGGGTGCCTGGCCGCATGCTAAATACCGGCTTGCCCCGGTTCAGTACAATTACAGTTTCAGGCTCAGTCCCTTAACCGGGGATGAAGACCTTATGAAGCGTAGCAGGCAGTTTTTTAAATGACAAATGATAAGTCCGACAATAATCACGGATTTTCACGGTTATTAACAGGCCGTATTATCTCAGGTATAAGTGGCACCCTGGAATATTAATTTTTTGTTACCCAGCCAACTATATTTACGGCCTTGAAGTCTGTTCATAGTTTCTAAAAGTAAAGGTAAGTTTCTTTTTTTCTTGAGACTGACAACGATTTCATTTTTTCTTATTTCCACATCGGCACCATGGGTAATAAATTTCTCATACAGACTTTGAGAAGTCAAATGGGAATAGCCCTCTAATTCAAGTGCAAACAGACGGTAAATATTATGAGCTACGATTGACATCGTCAGATCAAAATCTACTTTTATTACCATTGAAGAGGACACCCTGTTTAAATGAAAAAACTCTATTTGTTCTGAAATCACTTTTTCAACCAGCCATCTCCGGGCATATTTTGTTACAATATCGTGTAGTTTTATGTCAAAATCATTGGTGATGATAATGGCCGGTTTGATCCTGCCATTACCGGTAATAGTAATTTGCCTGATCTGTTTATTGTAGCCCTTCAGGAAAACGGTTTGCTCATTTACTTTAAGAGTGCGTTTTTTGTTACCCGATTGCTGTACTCGTATTATCTTCCAACTATGCTTTGGATAGTTATTTATCTCCTCTACAATATTCTTTCCCCGCCTGCGTATGGTAATGAACTTCACATCATTAGCATCCAGCTTGGCAAGGTTTTCATAATTAGTGAATTTGCTGTCAAAGACGATGTATTTCAGCTGGCTTTCCTGGGTAAGCCCAGTTTTGTAAAAATCAAGGAACTCTAAAACGACATTACTCTCATTAGAGTGCCTGACCCTGGTATTGCCATAATCGATAATGCCGGTATCAGGATCATGAGCCAGTACCGAAAGCATACCTGATAGGGCTTTGTTTCTTTTTCCAGACCAATTGTTTTCAAACTGATCACCCTCTCCCCAATACGGAATGGTCGTAAAATCAAGATTTATAGTGTCACTTAACAATCCCATATCAAGCCATGTTCGATGTAAGCGTTTTAGAAAATCAATGTTCATCTCTGAAGTGACTCTGTCTGAATATGAAGAAAACCATGTAGCTTTAGGCAATACATTCAATCCGGCAAACAAACCCGATCCTCTGTCCATACACCATATGTCATCAGTAGAATAACGACGCACGTCTGATAATTTCAAGGCGATAAATGAAAGGATTGATCTGGTACGGGATAAGACCCTGGTGTGAGGATAAGAACTACTCCTGATAATCTTATCAATTCCATATTCACGTATAATTGGTAACAAACATAATAGTGCCCCGGAGGTGGTCTTGAACTTTTCAGGTAAAAAACCGATGGCTTCACTTTTTAGAGCTTCAATCTTTACTTCCTCCGGTTGTCTTTTATCCCTCTTAGTTCTCTTAGGCAAGCGGGCAAAACCCTCGCTTTTAATGATCAGATAAATGGTATTCTCTGAAATCTGATAACCGATGGCATCAAGACTGATCTTAATGTCTTCAACCGAGAAATTCTTCTTTCTCAGTTTAACAACAATGCTTCTAACATTACCTTTTTCTCCCTTTTCAGGTCTGCCCAATTGTCTTTGAACAAAGAATGTGTCTTCTATACCATCATCCTGATCGAAGTCCCTTCTGAAATCACTTACTATGGAAGTAAAGGCCCGGTACTTGTACCCGAAATAATCAGCAACATCTACAGCTTGTATGTTTTCAATATAATACATTCTCAGTGCTTCATACTGTCGGTGTGAAACTGACTTTGGCTTTAGAAAAAAGTTTTCAATCTTCATCATAATACGGTTATTTATCGTCGTGATGAAGATAATCATTATTTCATTAAACATAAATCACAACCAAGCAATAGTTATTAACAAGCTTATTCACTGATAATTGAGTTATTATCAGAAAACTGCAGGAATTCATTATGCACCCGCAATATCGCTTCGATAGTTATTATTAGCCGTATTTGTGAAAAAAAGTATCTGAGGAAAGCGAGGGTAATGACCTGCTATTCTGACAATTAGACTGCTTTGGACAACTTGCTTAAATTTCCTGATACGGTTAGATAAAACCGTGAAAATCCGTGATAATGAACATTTTATGAGCAGCTCCTGCCAGAGGCCAGACTACCATCTATGCTGTCTTATTATGTGGCATTATGCGTAAAT
>JADFUQ010000557.1 GCA_015222065.1 Bacteroidota bacterium | reverse complement strand
CGGCGGCACTTATAACAAATATTGGCCGGGGACATCTTGAATTTTTCTCCTCAGTTGAGGGTGTGGCCAAAGAAAAGATTACCCTATTCAGGAAGCTCAAAAAGAATGGCCTTGTTTTTCTGAATCGTGATGACAAAAAACTTGCAGCTGCCAGAATCAGACGAAAAAATATTCAGGACTACAGCTTTGAGGATAAAACGAAAGCATCAGTAAAAGGCCAGTTGACAGGCCTGGATAAAAATGGTTGTGGTATCTGGAAATTGAATAAAAAAACCACCATTCATATGCAGGTGCCCGGTACTCAGAATGTTCAGAATGCGCTTGCAGCCAGTGCGGTTGGTTTATCATATGGACTATCCGAAAATGTAATAAAAAACGCCCTGGAAGAATATGCGGCTTATGATAAAAGGATGCAGATCATAAAGAATGGTCAGTCATTAATTATAAATGATACCTATAATGCTAATCCTGATTCCTTTTATCCCGCTCTGGATACACTCTCCTATTTAACTACGGGAAAAAATAAAAGGAGAATTCTGGTTGTAGGTGATATGCTGGAACTCGGAAAAAAAACTGACGATCTGCATCGAAAACTATTTATGAATCTTCTCGATTACAAGATAGATGGTATTTTCACCTTTGGAGAAGCGTGTGATAAAGCCGTACATCAGATTCGGGAAAGAGGCTTTTTAAATGCCTATTCATTTGATTCTCATGAAGAACTTGCTAAGGAATTAAAAGATTTTTTGAAACCCGGTGATGTCATTCTCATCAAGGGATCACGTAGTATGCAAATGGAAAAAGTACTGGCATTTCTATAAAGGAGGTTTTTCTATGAAATCAAAAAAAATCAAACTAAAGATAAAAATAAAAATATTTAATAAATCAACTGTTCTGGCAAAATAAAAACAGGCATAACTTCCATGTTAGCAGAATTTTTATACCAGTTTAAAGACTATTTCTTTGGATTCAATGTTTTTCGTTACATCACTGTAAAGGCAGCCTTGGCGGCGGTAACTGCCCTGCTTTTCAGTATGTTCGTTGGTCCAAAAATTATCGCCCTTTTAAAAAAGTACCAAATTGGTGAGGAGATTCGGATCGAGGGGCCTGCTTCACATCAGGAGAAAAAAGGAACCCCAACCATGGGTGGCCTGATAATTATCGTTTCCGTGCTCCTTGGTGTATTACTATGGGCTAATCCCTATAATATATATGTTTCTCTAATACTACTGGCAACCCTGGTAATGGGAATGGTTGGATTTTTTGATGACTATCTAAAAGCTGTTAAAAAAATGAAAAAGGGTTTAGTCAGCAGATATAAACTGATCGGACAAATATCCCTGGGATTATTAATTGGATCGATTATTTACTTTCATCCCATTTTTGCCGGGTATCATTCAAATACAAGTATTCCCTTCTTCAAGAATCTGGAAATAGATTTTGGATTTTTCTACATATTTTTCATTGTTTTCATCATAACCGGAACATCAAACGCGGTAAATTTAACGGATGGCCTGGATGGATTGGCTACCGGACTTTGTGCGATAGCTTTCCTGGCTTTTGCGGTGATGAGCTATATCACCGGTCATGTTGAGTTCAGTAATTATCTGAATATTATATATCTACCCGGAAGTGAAGAATTGACGGTTTTTTGCATGGCCGCCGTTGGAGCCGGGATTGGATTTCTTTGGTATAATACCTACCCCGCCCAGGTTTTCATGGGTGATACCGGGTCACTGGCGCTGGGCAGTGCTTTGGGAACAGTTGCAGTATTATTAAAAAAAGAGCTCCTTCTGGCAATTATTGGCGGTGTATTTATTTCCGAAGTACTCTCTGTGATAATCCAGACCACTTACTTTAAATACTCACGAAAAAAATATGGAGAAGGAAAACGCATTTTCAAAATGGCCCCCTTGCATCATCATTTCGAACTCCAGGGGTGGCATGAATCAAAAGTAGTCGTGCGGTTTTGGATAATTGGCTTTTTACTGGCCTTGCTGAGTTTGACGACATTTAAAACACAATAGGAGCACACGCTTTATTATTTCTAACTCATTGGTCATTCCCGCGTATATTTGTGCCATATGGCAAAAGGTATTGTATTATGCTTATATTTGGTTTAGAAACAGGAGAATGGAAGG
>JADFUQ010000556.1 GCA_015222065.1 Bacteroidota bacterium | reverse complement strand
GTCGGTCTGGTTGTATTGATGGCTGTGGGCTTAAGGGCATCGGGAATTGTAATTCTGGCAATCCCGGTTTCGATAATGATTGGAATTGGATTTGTGGATCTGAGTGGTTATGGATTAGAGCAAATGTCTATTGCCGGACTGGTGATCGCTCTTGGTTTGCTGGTTGATAACGCCATTGTTGTCATTGAGAACATTTCACGCTTTATGAAAATGGGGTATTCAAAAAAAGAAGCAGCGGTAAAAGGAACCAGTCAAATCGCCTGGGCGGTGGTCAGTTCCACCACCACAACAGTTTTAGCCTTTATTCCGATAATGATGATGCAGAATATTACCGGAGATTTTATCCGAAGCATGCCGGTAACGGTTGTGTATACACTATCTGCTTCTTTGCTTATCTCTTTGATTCTGACCCCGTATCTTTCCACTAAGTTTCTAAAGATCACAGATGTTCAAAAAGAAAGAAAAATGCGCAAATTTTTAAATCACGAAATAGAAAACCGTTATCGGAAAACACTAAATTTTGGTTTAAAAAAACCCAAAATAATTGTTTTGATTGCTCTGATTGTGTTTACAGGAAGTCTGACCCTGTTTCCTTTGGTCGGAGTTAGCTTTTTTCCAAAGGCTGAAAAACCACAGTTTATTATCAATATTAATACACCGGACGGAACTAATCTGGACAGAACAGATCAGATTACCCAGTATGTGGATTCTCTCTTAATAAACAGATCAGAAATTCAACATTATGCAATAAATGTGGGACACGGAAATCCGCGCATTTATTATAATGTAATCCCGCGGCGAAATGCGAGTACACATGCTCAATTTTTTATTACCCTGAAAGAAAGGAATCTGGATATTTTTAACCGTTTGATAAGTGATCTGAGGGGTCAGTTGAAAGGAGTTCCCGGTGCTAAAATTGAGGTAAAAGAATTTGAGCAGGGACCACCTGTGGAAGCTCCGGTTGCTGTTCGTGTTCTTGGGGACAATTTGAACATACTTAAAGAAATCTCCCGGGATGTTGAAGAGATAATCACTTCAACACGGGGAACGGTTAATATAAATAATCCTCTGAGCACCTCAAAAACAGATATTCATGTAAAAATTAATCTCGATAAAGCAGGTTTTCTCGGCGTCCCCCTTGTTGACATCGATAAAACTGTGCGAGCTGCGGTTGCCGGTTTAACCATTTCAAAGTTCAGGGATCTGGAGGGAAAAGAATATGATATGGTTATTCGTCTTCCGTTTACAGGAAAGATAGATTATGAAGATCTGGATAAAATATATGTTTCCTCTGTAACCGGCGCACAGATACCCCTGAAACAAGTAGCCAACATTCAGTTTACAGCGTCTTCCATGCTGATTAATCACTATAATCTTGAACGGAACGTTACGATTACTTCTGATGTGGAAAGTGACCTCTCAGTTGATCAGGTGACAAAAGAGATAATCAGTCAACTGGAATCATATAATTGGCCCAAAGGCTATCGATATAGTATGGGCGGTGAGCTTGAGAGTAGAGAGGAATCATTCGGAGGAATGGCAAAGGCGGGTATTGTAGCAATTATCGGCATATTTGCTGTTCTGGTATTACAATTCAGGTCTTATACACAACCGTTAATTGTCTTCTCAGCGATTCCCCTGGCTATCATCGGTTCATTATTTGCTCTTCTGATCACCGGTAATTCCTTCTCGTTTACGGCCTTTATTGGGCTTACGAGTCTTGT
>JADFUQ010000555.1 GCA_015222065.1 Bacteroidota bacterium | reverse complement strand
CCCCATTTACCGGTTTTTATATCCGGTGTTGTTGACGGGACAAGCGGATTTGGACTATTTCCTATAGCGATTACGGCAACATCAATGGGCAATATAAAATTTGCATCCGGAATTGGAACAGGTCTTCGCCTTCCTGAATCGTCGGGTTCTCCAAGCTTCATACTGACACATTCAACTTCTCTAACCCACATGTTTTTATCTCCATGAAAAGCTGCCGGATTTGACAGAAGTTTAAAAATTATACCTTCCTCTTCAGCATGATGTATCTCTTCATTTCTGGCAGGCATTTCGTTTCTTGACCGCCTGTACACAATGATCGATTTTTCAGCTCCTAAACGCAGGGCAGTACGGGCACAATCCATTGCAACATTCCCTCCTCCAACAGTGGCTACCCGTTTGCCCCTGATAATTGGTGTCTTATATTTTGGGAAAAGGTATGCTTTCATCAGGTTGGCTCGTGTAAGATATTCATTTGCAGAGTAAATACCATTGAGGTTTTCACCCGGAACCTCAAGAAACCAGGGTAATCCTGCACCTGTACCAAGAAAAACGGCATTATATTCGTTTAGCAGTTCGTCGATACTTTTTACCATTCCAATAACTGAATCGGTAAAAAGTCTGACACCCATTTGTATAAGGAAATCAATCTCCTTGAACACAATTGCTTTTGGTAGTCTGAACTCAGGAATACCGTATACCAGCACACCACCCGGTTTATGAAGTGCCTCGAACATATCAACTTTATGTCCAAGTCTGACAAGATCAGCGGCTGCAGTAATTCCGGCGGGACCTGCTCCCACAATTGCTACCTTTTTCCCGGTGGATTTTGGTATTTGTGGTACTTCAATCTCTATATTTTCCCTTTCCCAGTCGGCAAGAAAACGCTCAAGTCGCCCAATAGCTACCGGTTCATTTTTTATTCCAACTATGCATTTTATTTCACATTGTTCTTCCTGGGGACATACACGGCCACAAATAGCGGGAAGAATATTTTTTTCCTTAAGTAGAGTTACTCCTTCTTTGAATTTTTCTTCAGCAATAAACTTTATAAACCCTTTAATATCTATTTCAACAGGGCAACCCTCGATACATTTTGGATTTTTACACTGCAGGCAACGTTCAGCTTCAACTATTGCTTCCTCAGGTGAATAACCGTAAGGTACTTCATCGTAGTTCTTTATTCGCTCCCCCGGTGGTTGTTCCCTCATCGGGGTTTTTACAGGGCTTATTTTTGCCATAATACTATCTTTCCTGTGAAATAATTTCTTCGTCCAGATAGGCTTTTCGTCTGGATAAGATTATATTCCAATCTATCTTATGTCCTTCAAAATGAGGGCCATCAACACATGCAAATTTAGTTTCACCCCCTACAACTAAACGGCAAGCTCCACACATTCCTGTACCATCAATCATAACCGTATTCATGCTTACAATTGTTTTAATGCCAAAAGGACGGGAAGCTTCAGAAACACGGTACATCATATAAGTGCATCCAATAGCAATGATCCTGTCAAATTTTTTACCGGTTTTCAAATTCTCCTCAATATCATCGTAAGCATGTCCTTTAAAACCAAGAGAGCCATCAACTGTTGAATACCTTATTTCATCCGATACTTCTTCCAGTTTTTCATTCCAGTAAAGAAGGAATTTGGCGCGTGCCTCTGAGAAGCAAATTATCTTATTTCCTGCTTGCTTTAATGCTCTGGCAACCGGATAGATACCACCTATGCCATAGCAACCGCCGATTAGAGCTACAGTGCCAAATTTCTCAATTTCCATAGGTTTGCCAAGTGGTCCTGTAAATGAGTACAGATCATCACCCTGTTTAAGCTCTGCAAGCTTTTGTGTGCTGGCTCCTATTTCCAGAAAAATAAAAGTAACAGTACCTTTTTCTGCATCCCAGTCTGCTATGGTCATTGGAGTACGCTCACTGTATTCATCCGGAATAATAATAACAAATTGACCCGGTAAAGCTTTCCTGGCAATATCAGGGGCTTCAACAGTACAACTGTGTATGTTCGGTGCAATTTCTGTTTTTTCCTTTATCTTGACCATTTCGGGAATTTCAGATTTTAAAAAAGTAACTTTTGTTATGATGAATCTAATACTTCATTTTCTCTAATTACTGTCTGTCTATAAAGTCAAACATTTTCGTAAATAAAGCTCCAAATCACAAAAAACAAATTCCAATTATCAAATAACAAATGACAAATAAATTCCAAATAACAAATAACAAAAATTCAAAAAAGAATTAACCTATATATTGTCTTTACGCTTTTTTTTCATTTTTTTGAACATTGGGATTTGATATTTATTTGATATTTGGTGCTTGTCATTTGTAATTTATTTATTATTTGGTGCTTGTCATTTGTAATTTATTTATTATTTAGTGCTTGTCATTTGTGATTTTTACTAATTTCTTTTATATCATCAATAAGCGTTGACAGATCATTACCACTGTAATGAAAATAATTGTATTCCAAAACCTCTTTTTCAGTGTGCTTCTTTCCCTTCTTAAAAGGTATTAATTTTACAGGTAGATAACTTTTTCCGAGTTTATTGTTTGTTGAAAAAGAAAGATCGGTTTGTGATTGTAATTCTTTAAAAATATCTTCCGGGTTCTTTATTTTAAAGCCTTCGTCTGGCATTGCCTGAGCCAACAGAGATAAGGTTTTCCATGGTGTTCTTGTCTCTCCCGGCGGTTTTATAACCTGCTTTGTCTTCTTAAGTTTTCTTTCAATATTAATTATGTGTCCTCTTGTTTCAAGGAAACTTGTTGTGGGGAAGAAGACATGTGCATATTTTGAGATACCTGTAAGAAACATGTTTTGCTGAACAAAGAACTTAAGACCTGAAAGATCAGGATTGCCGGGAATATCACCAAATACAAATAGTGATTCAATACCATTTTTACCTATGTTGTTTATCATTTCGTTTCGTGATAACCCGGGAGTATTATTTAGTTTGATTTTAAGAAAATCAGACCATTTTTTTATACTCTTTTTATTATCAATTCCGGCAAAATCTGGCAGCAGACCGGGATTCATGCCGGCAAAAGTTCCACCATAATAATTGCCTTCACTCAAAAGGAACATTATCCTGCAATTATCCGGGTTTTTCTGAAGAAGTTGAAGATTATATAAGGCATTAAAACTGTCAATACAATTTGAACCCCGCAGTATTCCATCACCTGCAAGAATGAGTAATTTCTTTGAACCTGAAATTAATTTAACAGCCGAATTAACCTGTGATCCTGAAATACCAAGCTGATT
>JADFUQ010000092.1 GCA_015222065.1 Bacteroidota bacterium | reverse complement strand
GATCGGGTTGGAACCCTTTATGGTGTTTACACTTATCTTCAGCAATTGGGAATTAGCTTCTATGGGCTGGGCGAAAAGGGAACCGTTTATCCTGATAAGCCGGTGGAACTCCCGCAAAGCCTTAACATCATCAAGAATCCATCTTTTCTCACACGGGGTTTTTGGGCCTGGGAAGATCGTGGTAATAACGATTTCTTTCTGTGGATGGCTCGCAATCGTATGAACCTGTGGACCTCTGCGGAAAAAGAAATTCATTTTTTAAAAAAACTCGGTATGAAACTGACGGATGGCGGTCACAGCATACATGAATATTTTCTCAATCCACATACTGAATATCCTTACAATCACCTCAAGTTCCAGGGAGATGAAGACAAGCCGAATGATCCATACGCTCCCGGAGACGAGTACACTGGTGACACAAATGACGACGGTAAACTCTCATATTTTGAGGCGCATCCTGAATGGTATGGGCTGCGTGGTGGCAAGCGAAGCGACAATATCAAAGGAAACGAGGGTGGAAACTATGGCGATAACTATTGCACCTCTAATATAGATGCCACAAAAGAGCTGGCAAGAAATTTTGTTTCAGGTTTAATAGATGGGCGCTGGAGTCATGTTGACATCGTCAACTTTTGGATGCTGGACGGCGGTAAATGGTGCGAGTGCGACAATTGCAAGCTGCAGGGAACATACACAGACCGCCTGTTATCAGTTTGTGATTTAGTGCTTAAGGAAATAGACCAGGCCCAACAGGATGGCCGGCTGCAACGTAACGTCCAGCTTTCTACGCTCGCTTATCTCGAAACCCTTACTCCGCCAACATGTCCTCTCTCTGATGATTTTATTTATAAGAATTTTTCCATTACGTTTTTCCCGATGGAGCGTTGCTACGTACATTCCTTCGCAGACCCTGCGTGTACAGAGATCAACCAAATTCTGCTCGAAAATTACCAGGGCTGGACTATGGGCCAGGGACGTTTCTACAAAGGGTCCATGTTCATCGGCGAGTATTATAACGTCAGCTCTATCCAATCACTGCCGGTGCTTTTCCCTTACATCATGGCAGTGGATGTGCCCTGGTTCTATCGCAGCGGAGCACGTCATTTCCATTATATGCATACACCAACACGCCTGTGGGGAACCTGGACATTAAACCAATATCTGCTCGCTCAACTCTTGTGGGATATTGAAACCAATGTGGACACTCTTTTGGATGATTATTTCCATTGCTATTACCCCACCACAACAGAACGAACCCGTGCCTTCCACCATCACCTGGAAACAGCATCAGCCAACATTAAACCTTTTAAACATTTTGTGGGTACCAGGGGCGTTTTAGGTATAGATGGTGTTGGATATTCATTACGCAATAAATTAAGAAAAGATTCTATAGAGATATTTAAGATACAGCATTTGCAATACGACGTATATAACCCAATACTGAACGATGGACAGGACGTTGTGGAAATCGTGGATGCGATGCGTCTTGCCAGAAAGGAGATCGACGCAGCGCTAATGCAGTGTACCGATGAAATCGAACAAACACGCCTCATAGAAGACGAGCAGCGATTTGCCTATGGTGAGGTAATGATATTTTTCTATTATCATCTTGTGCGCACGGCTATTTTCCATCGCCGTAATAATGAGGCCCTGGCCCGTCATGAATTCATCTCCGTTGAACGATTCGCCGGGAGGCTCAAAGAAATCACGGATTTGGTGCAGGTATCCTTTATAGAACTAAACACTAATAATGGCTTTGAAGCCACCCGGGCTGTAAATGAGTATAAATTCTATAAAGAAATGTACGGTAACTAAAATGGTAATTGATGCACATGCCCACGTTTTTGCAAACCAAAGGACAAAAGTGATCCCATTATTGCTGCTTTAATCCTTTTTATCTATGCAATAAACTTTGTTATCAGTGCCAAAAATGACTTCCACAGAGCCGTCATTATCTGTATCGGTGATAGCAAAACTACCCATTGGTGAAAACAGCACATCAAGTTTCCATTCTAAAGCGCCGGTAAAAGAAAGACAATAAAAAGCATGGTTCGTTCTTCCGGTAAATAAAATCTCAATTTCTTCATCCCCATCAATATCACAAGCTAATACGGCTGAACTAAACTCGATATCCTCCGGAGTTTTATAACTCCAAATTGTATTGCCGGTCTCTGCATTTTTACATACTACATTTGTTTTTTCTAAATAAATCAATTCACTGATTCCATCGTCATTGATATCGCCTAAAGTTATTACTGATTTACCACCGTATTCTTCGGGCTCTCCGTATGGCTTTGTCCATTTTATTGTTCCATCACTATTCATGCAATAAACAATTTCTGCTGAACCGAGTATTTCCATTTTGCCATCCCCATCAATATCATGAATAGCAGGCCATGTCTCATGCGGGCCGTCAGGGCACATCCACTTTATAGAACCGTTCGATGTGAAACACATCCCTCCTTTTCTTTCATCAACAGTAACAATTTCGAGTTCACCATCTCTATCTATATCAGCTATTGCCGCACCATTCTCTAATTCCGTAATATTTGAATTCGAATTACTCCACTCAAGCTCACCTGTATCGCTATTTAAACAGTAAATACAACCAGGCTCATCCGTACCGGCGATTACTTCTATAACACCATCTTTATCGATATCATAAGCAGTTACAAAATTCGGATCACCTTCTAACGTGTGATACGACCATGCTACCGTTCCATCTGAATTCAAACAGATAAGATAGCCATTAAAATCAACCTCACCACCGTAATATTGGTGTTTCACCGTTTCAGCAATGACAATTTGTTTATTTACAATTATTGCGCCGCCGACAAGTGTTGCACATCCCCATACTTTTTCACCCGGATCTGTATTAGGATAAGAGCCATTTGAAATAAAATAATGTGGAGTCTGCCATTTCCATTTTTGAGTTCCATCATTTTCAAGGCATATAACCGTAAGCCTTTGTTGCTTTCTGCTTTCTGTTGATCTTCTGCTAACTGTAATAATTTCTATCTTATCATCGCCATCTATATCGTCAGTGAGAACTACACTTGTGCCAAAGTCAATTGCGTGAGACCATTTTACAGATGGAGTTGTTATTTCACCTACATAGCCAGCAGGAGCAAAGCCGCAATTCTTTTCATTATAACCCGGATATAACCATGTTTTTAATGTTGCTGACGGTTTATTTGTACAATTTATCAAGCTAATTAGAAGCAACAAGAAAATACCTGAAAATATCATAAAAGATGGGCTCAGGCATAAATCAATTTGTTGATATTTTTTGTTCATTATCTCGTCACTCCTATTAAAATAAATTTACAATTTTATATTTGCTTCATATTGCCGGCGAAGTTCATGAACAGTTTTATAGATTGCCTTGATTTTTTCATCACCAACCTGGTCATCCATATTGATACAACAAACTCCCGTGAGATATGGATTTGCTGAGTCGTGAACAAGACGTATTATAGTTTGCCGGATATCCTCCTCACTTTGCTTAATAATCTCTACAGGGCTAAGCCGAATGTTCAGAAAAGTGTTTGGCAGAAATTGACGTAGCTTTTTAACATCGCCACCCCAACCAACATCAAGAAAATCTAAATAAGGCAATTTTGCAAATGACTCTGCATACCGGTGCGGGTCAGTACCACAATAATGAATACCAAATGGACGGTATGTTTCGCTCCAAACACGATCGATAGGCAGGAGAAATTGATCATAACTCTCTGTTGAGATCATTGTATGAGAACATTCAGAATGCAGGTAAATGGGTCGTTTGAAAAACCGGACATTTCGATTAACCGAGATACTGCTGGTACCTGTTTCCTTCTCGATACCAGTAGAGAATTTCTCAACAACATTACCTATATTCTGAAGATATTTCTGAACCTGACCGGGTTTATCGAACATATCCATAAAAAGCATTTCCCCGCGTAAATCCAGGGCAATGTTCAGTATTCCACTCCAGTTGACATCACCAACCAGATAACCATATTTTTTCTTAAGACTGTCTTTGAGCTGCTGAAAGCGTTTAAAAGATTCACTATGAAAGGCTGTATCAATATCTATATTCAGGTCTTCTCTTTCGGCTGGAATAACATTGGGCGGCGTGTCTTCCTTGTACTCAATCCGGCAACCTAACATTTCGGAAATTAAAAAACCGGCAGCCAGGTGCACTGCTCCGACCTGGGGTAAATCTGAATCACGATCCGCACCCATACCAAAAGCTCCCCATCTTTCGTATAAAACTTTTTCCATTTTTCGTTCTGCTTCAACCCTCCTGGCAGGATGGTAGAAAAAATCCCTGTCAAATGTAATACCTTCATGTTTGAACCACCATGACGGGCTTAATACAATATCCACCGGTAAAATGGGATTGTTGAGCAATGGGTTTCTGATATAGTCAATCATTATAAATTTCTCTTAAGTAATTAATTAGAGCCTATCTATAAACTCAATATTTCGTTTATGAATAAATTACAAATCTCAAAAAACAAATAACAAATAATACCCAATGTTTGAAAAAACAAAACCCAAACAGCACATATAAAAGAATTTGTTT
>JADFUQ010000554.1 GCA_015222065.1 Bacteroidota bacterium | reverse complement strand
CACAGTGAAATATGCTCCTTCCCCGGTGAAATATTTTCGTACCTCAAATTTCACGGGGCAGGCGTCGCATTTCACGTGGCAAACATAGAACGTATAACTCTTTGGAATAATGCCTGCCCTGTGAAATGTGACGTAGGAACTATTTCTACAGGGGAAGAATGGAAAGATGGGACAATTAAACGCAGGATTACACAGTATTCCAACATTCCAGCATTCCAATGTTCCAGTGTTTCAAAGTAACTATGTATTATCCTGAAGAACCAGATTGAACATAGAATATGCCAAGAATAAAAATAGATAATATTAAGGTTATTGATTTCGCTGCTGCTGAGTTGCTTAAAGAATTTGAGGGTCAAAAAGTATTCGCTTTCTTTGGTGAAATGGGGGCCGGCAAGACGACATTTATTCAAGCTTTGTGCAGGAAATTAGATGTAACTGACGTAGTTAACAGCCCAACTTTTACAATTGTAAATGAATACCACGCAGAGAATTACAATTCAATTTATCACTTTGATTTTTTCAGAATAAAAAAGATTGAAGAAGTTTTTGATTTTGGGTATGAGGATTATTTCTATTCAGGAAACTACTGCTTTATCGAATGGCCGGAATTGATTGTTAATATCTTACCTGATAATGCAGTGTTGGTAAAAATCACTATTGAACATGGAGGTACAAGAATACTGGAAATAGAATAAATTATTTTTCGGCATTACGGGTTAAGAATTGTGTTGCAGTGATGCGGTATAGTTGAGTAGTTAAGTGGTTGAGTAAGTTGAGTGGGGGGAAGTTAAGAAGTCGAAGAATTCGAATAGATGAAGAAGTGACTGATATGCCAACAATATTCTTGCGGAGCAAAAAAGTGCGTAGCCCTGAAATAAAAACTTTTACAAAACGCGAATATTTAGGTGCGGAAAACAGGAAGAGTCACATGTTTACGTTTATAGCTTTTCCTTAGCCTGATGTTAATTCTCTTCAAAATTGGTATATTACTATGACTATACCTGTTTTTTAATTAATTTGCGGAGTTATATTTTCTGTTTCCAAAATCTATTAACATGAACAAAGATACCAGATCCAGCAATTTTTCATTGAGCAGTCACGGTTTGCTTCCACAGGAAGAAATACTCGAAGTCGGGAAAAAACGGGAAAAACTGATTATTGGGATACCTTGTGAAGATCCTCAACAGGAAAATCGTCTGGCTCTTACACCAGAGGCTGTTGATTTGCTTGTTGGCAATGGACATGAGGTGCTTATTGAAAAGGGAGCAGGTAAAAATGTCAGTTATTCAGATACGGATTTTAGCGAAAAGGGTGGTTTTATTGTTGATACAAGTGAGAGAGTTTATAAAGCAGATGTTATTCTTAAAGTTGCTCCGTTAACCCTTAAGGAAATAAATTTTTTAAAAGGGCAACAACTGGTTTTTTCATCACTTCAAATAGCCAAACAATCTGAAAAGATTATTAGAGCACTGGTACAGAAAAAAATAACAGCTATTGCATTTGAAAACATTATGGACAAGCATGATCTCTATCCTGTTGTCAGGTCAATGAGCGAAATTGCAGGCATTACTTCTGTTTTGGTAGCGGCAGAATATCTGAGCAATGTCAGAGGTGGTAAAGGTGTTATGCTGGGAGGGATTACAGGGATTACACCGGCAGAGGTTGTGATACTTGGAGCAGGAACGGCTGCTGAATATGCAACAAGAGCAGCTCTCGGTCTTGGAGCTACCGTGAAAATTTTCGATCAATCGGTTCATTGCCTGAGGGAAATTCAGAATTTAATAGGGCATCGCCTGCAAACTTCGGTGTTTCATCCTCAGGTACTTGAAAAGAACCTTAAATCGGCAGATGTTGTTAT
>JADFUQ010000553.1 GCA_015222065.1 Bacteroidota bacterium | reverse complement strand
TTTTTTCAGGAAGATGGGATATGAAGTGTCTGCTGTTTTACCTGACTCAAGTCCGGCATTTCTTGAATGGATGAAGGGAGTTGAAGATATTTTGATATTTGAAAAAGAGCCGGAACTGATTGAATATAAATTTTCTGAAGCTGATCTGATTTTTGCACTCGATTTTAATGATCCATCCCGGCTTAAAGGAATGGAGATTTGGTATGAAAGATCAGGTGCTACGAAAGTCCTTATTGACCATCATCCCGAACCGAAGAAGTTTTCTGATATTACAATTTCTGATGTATCGGTTAGCTCAACCTGCGAACTGTTGTATGAATTTATGAAGTCTGTTGGAGGGGCTGATATTATCGATAAGGAGATAGCAACATCACTTTTTGTTGGTATCATGACAGATACCGGTTGCTTTAGTTTCAATTCATCCGATCCTGAAACTTATGTCAGAGTTGCAGAGTTGCTGAGTTATGGAATTAATAAGGATGAGATTTTTAATCTTGTTTATGATAATTATTCAGATAACAGGATGAGATTACTCGGATATGTGCTGAAAGAGAAGATGGAGGTGATCCCGGAATATAATACTGCATTTATTAGCATTACAATGGATGAATTGAAAAGATATAGCTTTGTTATGGGAGACACAGAGGGGTTTGTTAATTACCCTCTCTCAATCAGATGTATTCGTTTTTCTGCCCTTTTTATCGAGAAACCCGATCATGTCAAAATATCATTCAGATCAAAGGGAACTTTCCCGACTAATCTTTTTTCTAAAAAGCATTTTAATGGCGGCGGACATTTGAATGCATCAGGAGGTGAATTGTATTCCAATATGGAAGAAACTCTTAAATTATTTCGTTCACTTCTACCCGGATATGCAAAAGAACTGAAATGAAAGTAAACTTTATTAAATACGGAGTTTTGTTCCTGATTATTCAGGTTATCTTAAATTCCTGCTTTAGAGATGCCCCTGAACAGAATGAGAAAGTGCCGGCAATTGATGAAGAAACCTTGATAAGTACCAACAGGTATATTATACAAAAAGAAGTTGAACGTATCGGTAATTATGTTGAAAGAAGAGGTTGGGATATGGATACTACCAAATCAGGCTTATGGTATATGATAATTGAAAAAGGTACCGGACCTGATGCTGTGAAGGGGAAGATAGCAACTATTGAATATGACATCAGTCTTTTAGACGGTACTGTATGTTATTCATCTGAACAGACCGGTCCAAAACAATTCACTATCGGATCAGGAGGTGTTGAGTCGGGTCTTGAAGAAGGGATACTTCTGTTGAATGAAGGGTCTGAAGCGATTTTTATTTTACCTCCTTATCTGGCTTATGGTATTCCGGGTGATCAAAAAAAGATACCTCCAAATGCATCATTGGTATATTATTTGAAGTTAATAAAAGTTGAAGGAAGAGGGAGGAATGGAATAGTGGAATGATGGAAGAATGGAAGAGAGGAAGAAGAGGTGAGAGATGAGTGAAGAAGTCGAAGAGTCAAAAGGTCTAGAATTCGAAAGGTGGAAGAATGGAAATAAAAGAATTGTGATGCAGTGATGCAGTGATGCGGTGTTGCAGTGTTAAGAGTTACGGGTTACGTGTTTCGGGTTAAGAATTGGGACATAAAGCGAAGACTTACTCAACCACATAACCACTCAACTTACTCAACTATAACAAGTTCTGTACAAGTAGGATTAACGTATAACACATAACGTATAACATTTAACATTATAATATTTGGAATAAAAAGTAAAAAAAAGTTGATATGAAGACAATAATAATTAACAAAGGCAGGGTATTACAGTACTTAATTATGTTTATGATTATGGGTGTATTGCTTCCCCTGGGTGGATGCCTTAAAAATAATGCAGAGGATCTGAAAAAGAAGGAAGAAGAAGCAATAAAAGATTTTGTTGAAAAGAATGATATAACTGTTCAACCCACTGAAAGCGGACTTTATTATATTGAAACGAAAGAAGGAGACGGACACCAACCTGCTGAAGGGGACTCTGTTGTGATAAATTATATCGGAACTTACTTAACAGGTGGTGTTTTTGATACCAATATTGATTCTGTAGCCAGGGCTAACATGATATGGAATCAGTATGCCATCTATAGTCCTTTCGGTTTTATTATAGGTAATCCAAATATTCTTAGCGGATGGAATGAAGGAATAACATATATGAAGGAAGGTGGGGAAGCTACATTATTGTTACCATCAAGCATTGCTTTTCATAATTATGAACCTGTGCTTTACGAAATTACTCTTCTGGAAGCGGTTGAACAAGATTCATTACTAATTAAATAAAGTAATAACAAGAAAATTATTATGAGAAAATATATTGTATTGATAATAATAGCAATTATTGCATTTAGCTGGACAAGTTGTAACAAAGAGGTTGACCCGGCGGAGGAAGAGGTGAAACTCCTGAATCAATACCTGGCTGATAACCAAATAACAGAAGAACCTAAAGCAAGCGGACTTTATTATATTGAGTCTGAAACAGGTACCGGTTTGCAGCCACAGCAGGGTGATACAGTATCTGTACATTATACAGGCAAACTTATTGACGGTACCATTTTCGATACTTCAGTGGGCGGCAGTCCTTTCTCCTTTACTCTTGGCACTGGATATGTTATTCCCGGTTGGGACGAAGGGATTGCCTATATGAAAGAAGGGGGTAAGGCCATCCTGATCATACCATCGATATTAGGATATGGTTCATCAGGAATAGGATCAATTCCTCCATACTCAACCCTTATCTTTGATGTTGAGCTGGTTGATGTCAAATAAAATATATTTAAATAAAAAAAAACACCATGCTTCAGAGACTGTGTGAAAATTAATTTTCAAAAATTCTTAACAATACTGACACTCTTTCATTTATAATGATTTTCTTAACAAAAGTATACATTAAAGATAGCTGGATACTCAATTTTTTAAAATACAATCATATATTTCAAGTATTCAGTTATTTATAACTTAAATAGTCTCGTTACAGCCGGTAAATTGGTTAAACATGGAGAATAAATATGGTAGGGCGTTTATGGATATCGGGCGGATTTGCCTTCCAACCAGCAATTGTTTTTGTCTTTATGCACTCAGTATCCATTGTTATATCAGTTGCAATACAAAGACGGGTTTGGGGTGAGCATGTTTTGAAAAGATCATCCAGCATTTTCTGGTTCCGGTAAGGAGTTTCCATAAATATCTGACTCTGATTCTCTTTTCCTGAACGCATCTCAAGCTGTTTGATCCTTTGTGTTTTTTCATTCTTTTGAATTGGCAAATACCCTGTAAAAGCGAAATTCTGACCGTTTAATCCCGAAGCCATCAGGGCAAGAAGGATGGAAGAGGGTCCAACAAGAGGTACTACACGGATGTTTTCCCGGTGGGCAATTTCAACAATATCTGTACCCGGATCGGCAACGCCCGGAGTCCCTGCTTCAGAAATAACACCCATATTATTGCCTTGTCTGGCAGGATCTAAGAATTTGATTATTTCATTTGGCTTTGTGTGTTTATCAAGGATATAGAACTGAAGGTCATCAATGGGAGT
>JADFUQ010000091.1 GCA_015222065.1 Bacteroidota bacterium | reverse complement strand
TCAAGCAAGGCCTCGTATTCACTTATTTGCGCATCTATATAAGCAAGGTGATGGTTTAGCTTTCAAATCTTCTCCAGACAAAACATGAATATCTGATTCCTGTCAGATCCTTGTTTATGTTCCATGGTTTTATGATTAATGAATACAACTCAAGTTAGTAAATACTTGATTAAAGGGGAAATGCAGGGCGAAAAGGTTATGAACAATTTAAGGGAGTTTTTGCACAGGCTGACGCCCGCATATCATTGTTTTAAAAATTTTAAAATGATTTAACATGATTAATTCCAATTCTAATCCCGAATGTTATAATCAAACCAGGTTCATCTTTAAATATATCATCAAAGGAATTTGCCTGATCAATATAAAAAGGTGTTGATGCACCGAAATATGGCTCAATAGCTAACAATTTATTAATTCTTAATTTATATGTGAGTTTTATCCCTGGAACAAATCCCCTCAAATCTTCATGTCCTTCTAAACCTTTTCCATAAAAATAAGGAGCATTGTGCATAAAAGCTAATCCGGCATATATACCCACATTGAAATTCCTGAAAGAATTCGGCTTAAAATAATGTCTAAGTTCAATTGCAATTTCTGATCCAAGAGCAGGATATTTTAAATCAGTAATGGAAGATACTGCTCCTGTGCCGATCCAGATATTAAAAGTATTGTGTTTTGTAAATTGTATCTCATAATCAGCAATAAGTTCAAGTGATAAACATAATCCAAAACTCCTGAAAGGTGCATAAATCACATCGGCTTTTGATGCATGATTCACCTGAAATAATATAATAAATATTATCAGGATCTTTTTCATTTTTCAATATATGTTGCCTACCGTTCTGAGGATATAGGTAGTACCGCCTATCAATTTACTGGTTTCCAATATTTAAAGGTACAAATTATCTTATTAAAATTTCAACTAACTATAAAAAAGCGGTATTACCTATGACTGTCTGTTATTGACGCTGGTGCCATTTTTCTTATTCATCACAGTAATATCCATAATCAGGGGGTCGCTGGTTCGAGCCCAGCTGGGCCCACGTTTGATACCCAACCACTTAGAATTTTCCTCTGGTGGTTGGTTTTTTAATGGGATAAACAATCATTAATAAGGAAACTATTACGGGTCTAATTATCAGAAAAGTACCATTTTTTCATTGAGGATTATTCCATCAGAATTCAAACCGTATATCTTAACGCCTATACTGACCTTGGTTTCGGGAAATGCATTTGTTGCAGGAATAATTGCTTCTTTGAAGTCTTCTTCTTCCATCTCCTCAAAATCTTCAATATCGAAATACAGGTGAATAAATAAAAGCTTTTCCCTGTCATCGATCTGGGAAAGAACCTTGACTATCCTTGCAATCCATATTGAGGATGCGGTGTTGAAATATTCAAGTTCGATGTGTAGATTGGTCTCTTCAGCAGCACATTCGATGTAATCCTGCAGCCATTTAACGATAGGTTCATATATCCTGGTCGCATTTTCAGGAATTGATTTACCTTTTAGCCGTAAAATTCCTGATTTGGCGTTGAAGTTAATTTCAGGAGTTTTTTTACATCCTTCTATTTCAAGACTATCTTCCATAAACATTTCTTTATTGCCAATGAAGAATTTTCTAATACCAAAGTTATTCATTTTTTATTATACAATTTAACTGTTCGTCAAAAAATCCTGAACATATATCAAATATATTCAACATTTTAATAATCCGTCGATTTTTATGATTATACGTTTTGAATGATAATTTGTTTCATTTTTACTGTCTGGAAATATTTCATACTCCACGTCTATCCCAATTACCGCATTGGGATTAATCATTTAGTCACTTTAGTTCACTTATAACTTCTTCACAACTTTAGTTCACTTTAAGTACTGATTAGTTACACACAATTTATTTCAATGAAATTGTGTAATAATTAATTCAAAATCATCTTAATCTTTAAGTTTGAGAAATGCAATTACTCTGTTTTAAAATAGTAATTAATACCAATAGAATTGATTAACAGAAAGTTATTAAAATTTTTTATTTCGTGCCGTTTGCTGTCTTTCGACCTGATATCTGTTCCAATGCAAAACTCCGGAAGAACCTTAAAATCCAGTGCAAGATTATTAGTCAGATAAATCGATATCCAAATATGGATTTATTTTTTCCCCGGAGAAGGAACTGAAATACTTTTTAAAACTCAAATATCTTATCAGATGAGTAGTACTCTTACCAGAAAATCCATCTTCCAAACTTGTATATTCCATTCTGGTAATGTGATATGCAAAATCTACTGCTCCGTTACCCATCCTAATACCAAACTGTACCCCGAAACCAATAGCGGGCTTTAATTTGGATACTAATATTGTTTCGTAATCTGTTTCGAAGAATGACTTTCCGTCAAAACTCCCTGTGAGAAGAATATAGTCAGCAGAAATTCCTGTATAGGGTAAAATTTCGATTTCCTGGGAATTTCCAGACAATGAAAGAAATAAAAGTCCAACTGCTATTATGTAAAAGTTTCTTTTCATTTTGAGTTAAAATTTAAGATATAGTTTTATCTTGATCTTTGTATTAGCATAAGTAAATTCATCGGGTTCTGCATTTTTATCAGGATACCATGCAAAGCCGGAATGTTGATGAATTGCCAGTCCGAAATTGTTATATTCAAATGCCGGTCCAACAATAATGCCGTAGTCTATACCGCCGCGGTTACTTATATCTTCATAGTCAATAAAGCCGGTATTATAACCAAAATAACCGCCTAATTGGAATTGAATGAACTTGTCAGGATAATGTCCAAGCCAGATAGTCCCTATACCAAACCGTTTTGCTTCTTGCTCCGGTAAACCAAAAACATCAAACTTACCAATCTCAAAATCACAATACGCACCTGCTTGAAAAAGATTAGATAACTTATAGTAATAAAACCCTTCAATATTATCCATAAACTCCACCAAAAAGCACTAATAACTGTAGTTTTCTTCACTACATAATCCTGTAATAGAAAAGAGTTTATCAGTAAAGAAATCAAGCAGAACAGGCTATATATTCCGGTGTAATATATCGATAAAGAGGCAAAAAGGAATCAAAACCGAAAACTACGAATGCAAAAAGAAAGAACCATGCGAACCCTGATATTCCGAAAGAAATAATCAATCTGTTCTTTTTTGATTCAAACAAATCATAAGGTGTCTTTAAAAATATATCTATTTGGGTTGTTACATTTCTTATATGTTTCCATTCCTTTTTCAAATCCAATCTATTCTAAGTTTGCATCATTTTTCCCTTAGGTTTTTTAATCCATTTTCATTGTAAAGATAATTTTTTGTGCAATTTTACTTTTATCTTTTATCTTTTATCTTTTTACTTTTATCTTTTATCTTTTATCTTTTATCTTTTTACTTTTGCCTTTTGCCTTGATACTATAATAATCAACCTATGAAAAATTCATTACTTCTCCTAATTCCCTTTTTACTCACAGGATGTCTGCAAACCGTTACGCAAGAAAACGAGAAACCAAATGTGGTTTTGATCCTTGCTGACGATCAGGGTTGGGGCGACTTAAGCCTGAATGGTAATACAAATTTAAGCACTCCGAATATTGATAACCTGGCTCAGCATGGCGCATGTTTCGACCGGTTTTATGTATGTCCGGTTTGTTCACCCACCCGTGCAGAAATGCTTACAGGCAGATATCATACCCGTGGAGGTGTTTACTCAACCTCGGCAGGCGGGGAAAGATTAGACCTGGATGAAACTACAATTGCCGATGTTTTTAAAAAAGCAGGCTATGTAACTGCAGCCTATGGAAAGTGGCACAATGGAATGCAATATCCTTATCATCCTAATGCAAGAGGATTTGATGATTTTTACGGTTTTTGCTCAGGTCACTGGGGCAACTATTTTAATCCGCTATTAGAACATAATGGTGAATTGGTTAAGGGAAATGGTTTTGTGATTGACGATTTTACTGACAAAGCTTTGAGCTTCATTGAAAAAAACAGGGATAATCCTTTCTTCCTCTATCTTCCTTATAATACCCCACATAGTCCAATGCAGGTACCTCAACAGTGGTGGGAAAAATTCAACGAAAAAAAGCTTGAAAAATATCATCGCGACCCCGAAAAAGAAAACCTTCAACATACAAGACCTGCTCTGGCTATGTGTGAAAATATAGACTGGAATGTTGGAAGAGTAATAAAAAAAATCAATGAACTTGAGCTTGAGGGAAACACTATTATAATTTATTTCTCTGATAACGGACCAAACGGATGGCGATGGAATGGAGGCATGAAAGGCAGGAAAGGGTCAACTGACGAAGGTGGGGTGAGGTCTCCCATGTTTATTCAATGGGCAGGTGTGATTGAGGCTGGAAAAAATATAAAACAAATTGCAGGGGCAATTGACATTTTACCCACACTCGCTGATTTAACAGGAATACAATATAATACAAATAAACCCCTGGATGGGATTAGCCTGAAACCCCTCCTTTTAGAAAACAACAATGAATGGGAAGAACGCTTGATTTTTAATCATTGGAGAGACAGAACCAGTGTCCGCAGTCAACAATACCGGTTAGATAACAATAATAAACTGTTCAATATGGTAAATGATCCGGGTCAATACAAAGATATATCAGAACAAAATCCGGAAATCACTAAAAAACTGATTACTGCAAAAGAGGAATGGGAAAAGAAAGTTTTATCTGAGCTTCCTGAAGAAGACACCCGTCCGTTTCCAATTGGTCACCCTGATTATGAATTTACACAAATTCCTGCCCGTGATGGCATCCCTTTTGGTAATATTAAACGTTCAAACCGTTATCCCAACTGTTCATTTTTCTCTAACTGGATCAATACAGATGATAAAATTACATGGGATGTAGAGGTGTTGGCAGAAGGTGATTTTGAGGTTGTTTTATATTATACCTGCCCTAAAGAAGATGTCGGTTCTACATTTGAGCTTTGCTTTGGCTCAGGTAAACTGACCGGGAAGATCACCGAAGCACATAATCCTCCATTAAGAGGAATGGAAAATGATCGTGTTGAACGAATGGAATCTTATGTAAAGGATTTTAAACCATTAACAGTTGGAGTTTTTCACCTGAATAAAGGGAAAGGGAAATTAACATTAAAAGCCCTGGATATCCCCGGATCACAGGTGATGGACTTCAGGTTGATAATGTTTAAAGAGTTATAAGTTAAATGTTAACTTCTAAAAAGGTACCCAGAAAGAAAAAATCAATCTATAATTTTTTAATTTTCGAGCACCAAAGATGCGTAAATCATTAGAGGCTGTGGATTAACGCCCCTGGGGCTTAATTTATAAACAAATATATCACAAAGATAGTGAGACACCCAAAATTATACTTTGTATTTTTGTCGATCACCAACTGCCGACTGTTGACTGTTGACTGCCAATTGCCGATTGTGGACTGTGGACCGATTTAGTTTGTTTCAATAATTGCTTTCCGAAGGTTCTCAGTGGTAACTTTTCTTGTGTTATACACTTTCATATATTCCAGGTGTTCAGGATCAGACGGATAGGATTCTTCGGGGCCGTATGGATATCTGCTCATGTCATGAAATGGCAGGGGTAATACAAATTGCCCGGTTGCTGTATTTAAATCACCATCCTTCACCCATCCGACACTATGGATAAGAAAATCCCTTTTCCACCCTTTTGGTAATTTAGGTAAGTTTTCAGCACTAAATTCTATCGTAGTCTCGTCACCGGCATTTTTTATTATGTATTTATCATCTGCTTTTGTAAGAAGAGGCAACACATCACCGTAACGGGTGTAATTCCCCAATAAGTCTCTCCATTTCTGATCAGTATTAACATCCTCGTAATCAAACCAATGCGGCCCATATCTGCCTCCTTTCCTGTATTCGCGTGAGAATCCCCTGTAATGCAGGTCTGCTGAACATGGATTTAGTTTACTCGAACGAATTGGTGCTGATGCACTATCGTTAGTAAAGAATATATGATCCCAGTAAATTTCCATATTGGTACGTATTCGGATCCGTGAATCTGATGTAGGGATTTTGCCTGAAAGTTCAACTACAATGGTTTTATCTTTTCCCATTGGGAAGCTTAGATTATCAATAATCGTTTCCCATTCACCTTTTTTATTAATTACCTGAATGTATGGTGAAATTATTTTTATCTCGTCTGATTGTGAAATTGAGGCATTAATACTGGCGTCAGATGGAAATAACCAGCCATTAAGGAAAAGGTAAATATCTTCTGATGGATCAGTTTTATCCAGATTCAAAATCAGGTCGGTCATTTCAGTCACTCCCTGATACTTTCCCGGTTTGAAATTTGATACATATTTGTCATCTTTTTCAGAAATAAATGGCAAGAGGTTTATTCCATTCTTGTTAATTGCTGATACCGGTATGTGCTTTTCTCTAACCTGGTAAACCTTATAACCCGGACTAGCCGGAGGGGTAAACCTTTCATCAACAAACACATCAATTGAATCGGGAAAATCAAGTACGATTAGTTGTACTTTATCAAAATATATTGTTTCCCATAATTCATCCGTGATCTGAATTGAATATTTACCATTTTTTAGTTTCAGGGATTCACCAGGAATTTTTATATAATCAACTGAGGCATCAGAACAGGCATATTTTGTTGCTTCCTGTTCACCCATAATACCGAGGGGCATGCCCAGCGCACTTCTCCACATAATGTCTTTTACAAATTCATATTCCTCTCCATTCCATGAATAAAGAAAAGGGCACGATCCTTTTAGCATCTGTTCTTCAACCAGATTTTGATCTGTTTCCGGGAAGAACATATTTTGTGGGACACCATTTGTCCATAAAATACGTATTACATCAGCTTTTGCACGGGGTCCTAATCCGAAATGAATGTTAGGCTCAGTTACAACTTTTGATTGATATAAGTTACCGGATCGTATTTCAACTTTTGCCCCAATTCCATAGTAATTATTCTTTCCACTTCCTGTTCTCAGGCCAATAAGTTTCATCTTTACGAAATGATTGTTATTCCCACCATCATTTCGCAGGAGACGAACACTCCCATTCATCCCGGTAATAGCAACATCCGTATCACCATCATCATTGTAATCAAAAGTTAGAATGTCTCTGCCGGATATTAAATCTTCAGGTAAAATATTCAATACAACCCAGAACTTTCCTGTTCCATCATTGTGATAGAGAAACACACCATTATCACCTTCTGTATTTGATGCACCAACAACAAGAAGATCGAGAAACCCATCATTATCAAAATCCAGGAAAGATGCGTCGTACGCCCGAACACTTTGAAGGGTCTGAATCAACTCTTTTGACGTATTATCTATCTCAAAGCTACCATTACCCTGGTTACGAAATAATCTACAATTCCCCGCCTTTAGTGACGTTACAAACAGGTCTAAAAATCCATCATTGTTGTAATCTCCAATTGTAACAGCACTTGATCCCTCCTTACTTTTCAGGCCGCTTCCTTCAGTGACATCTTTAAAAATTCCCTGTCTCTGATTTGAATAGAGCGTGTTAGAGTTTTCATTGTTTATTACAAAAAGATCAATGTCACCATCTTCATCAAAATCAGCAAACCCTGCATCAGTACTCATGATATTTCCACCTGACAAATTAGATTTCTCAGCCTGTTCAAGAAAAGTGTCATCAGAATTATTTCGATAAAGCAGGTTTGAGACCGGTCTTGTAACAAATAGATCAAGATCTCCATCGTGATCAAAATCAAAAAACAAAGATTTGTTTCCTTCTGAAATGTCTCCAACTTTAGCTTTATCTGAAACGTCAACGAATGTCCCATCGCCGGTGTTTTTATATAAAATATTTGATCCTTCTTTAACTATATACAGGTCCATAAATCCATCATTATTATAATCGGCAAATTTAGCTGACAATTCCATCCCCTGATGCAGTATACCTGCTTCTTCTGAACAATCCTTAAATTTCCCCCATTCATTTCTGAGCAAATAGTGTTTATAAGATTGTGATTGAGGATCAAAACTGCCTATATATAGATCTCTATCCCCATCACCATCATAATCACATGCTGTAAGGTGTGTGTCATGACCGGTTTTCAGAAAATCTAACCCGGCAGATGCTGTTATATCGGTGAAATTTATTGCTTCGAGGAGTGTCTTCCAGTCACCAGCCTGGGATTTGCTCTGTTGCTGATCAAAGGTAATCACCGGAGCTCCGACCAAAGAGCCTCCGGGTCCTTTTAAATCCAGAATACCTGCCTGGTACGGAGAGGTTACCTTTAAATAGTTATGGAAAATCATAAACGAAACAGCAGCTTTATCAGCATCTGCAACTTGCAATGCAGCAATTGTTTTATCGTAATATTCAATTGCCTCTTTTGGAAATTCCGGGAAAATTTGTTGTAGTTTTTCTATTTGTTCAAGAGTCTTATCGGTCTGGCCTTCGCGAATCAATATATCAATTAAATTTAGTTGGGGTACAATGTTCCCGGGTGCTTTCTCAACCAGTTCTTTTGTATAATTGTAACGTTTTTCTAAAGATTTTTTGTCTGTTAATGATGAGTATAATTCAGTGAGGCTATACAACGACTTAACATGGCCTGGTGAAAACCGGATTGCATTTTCAAGTTCTGCTATTGCTTTTTCAGGGTTATTACTGAGCTCATAGACTTTTGCCAAAATCAGCCTTACATCCGGGTCCTTTGGATTTATTTCAATAGCTTTTTTCACCCATTCCTCTGCTTCCTGATACTTACCCATTCTTAAATAAACAAGTCCAAGATTCGCATAACCTAAAGTTCCATCCGGGTCAAAGTCGATAAGTTTCAGAAATTCCGCTTCAGCTTTTTCTAATTGATTATCTTCAAGATAAGCTAATCCAAGTGTTTTTGCAGTGATTATTTCTTCTGGTGTGGCAGATTTTTTACTTTTCTGCTGGCTACAACTGTAGAAAAAAACAGTGATAACCCAAATTATTAATAATAAAATGTTTTTAAATCTCATTGTAGCAATAATGATGGTTAGTATGTACAATTAGAAATTAGAAATTAAAAAGTAAAAGTAAAAAGTAAAAAGTAAAAATAAAAAGTAAAAAATGTTATTTAGATGTTTTGCTTGAAATTGACCCTGAAATCTTTTTAAGCTCACCTGATTCATTAACCAAATAATTTCCTGTTTCTTTATCTCCAATGTCAAGGGCTTTAAATATTTTTAACCAATAATTTGATTCCCGCATCTCTCTTAATGAAATGTTAATTTTATTTTTAAAATCAGCCCTTGATGATGCTGCTTGGGCTTCCTCATAGTTGGCTCCACTTGATGTTGCCGATTTTGTCAACTGGTACTTCATCACAGTGATTTCTGTAGTATTTTTATATTCCTTAAAAATTTTATTACATCTATCGCAAACTTAAATAACCT
>JADFUQ010000090.1 GCA_015222065.1 Bacteroidota bacterium | reverse complement strand
TGCAGAGAAGATCTTCTGGTTGAAATTGAAGGATGGATAGATAAGTAAATTAGAAACTTAATTTCTTTTCAATATCCTGTATTTGTAATCTGAATTGTTTATCAGTATCAATAAGGTTATTTACAGTTTTGCAGGCATGTAAAACAGTTGCATGGTCTTTCCCGCCAATTTGGGTTCCAATAGTGGCAAGTGAAGATTTAGTAAGACTTTTCGAAAAGAACATAGCTACCTGACGTGCTTGTACAATCTCTCTTTTTCTGGTTTTACTTTGTATCAGGTTAATGGGAATATTGTAATAGTCGCAAACAATCTTTTGTATGTAATCAATTGAGATCTCACGGCGTGAATTCTTAATCAATTTATCAATCATCTCTTTAGCCAGATTGATAGTGATTTCCTTCTTGTTCAGAGTTGATTGTGCGAGTAATGAAATAAGTGCTCCTTCTAATTCGCGGACATTATTTGTTATATGTGTAGCAACGTATTCCAGTATTTCATCATCAAGATCTATCCCGTCATTATATGCTTTCTTCTTAAGTATTGCTATTCGTGTGTCAAAACCTGGTGACTGAAGATCGGCAGACAATCCCCATTTGAATCTTGATAATAATCTTTGTTCCAGTCCCTGAAGCTCAACTGGTGGTTTGTCTGATGTTAGTATCAGTTGTTTACCACTCTGGTGTAAATGATTAAAGATGTGGAAAAATGTGTCCTGTGTTTTTGTCTTGCCGGCAAATTCATGAACATCATCCAGTATTAACAGATCGATCATCTGGTAGAAATGTAGAAAATCATTTTTGTTGTTGTTTCTTACAGATTCAACGAATTGTGTCTGGAATTTGTTGGCGTTGACATATAAAACTATTTTCTCGGGAAATTTTTCTTTTACTAAAATTCCAATTGCCTGAGCAAGGTGAGTTTTTCCCAGTCCCGAGTTGCCATATAATAATAAAGGATTAAAAGCAGTTCCTCCCGGTTTATTTGCAACTGCAAATCCGGCAGAACGAGCCAACCGGTTACATTCACCTTCAATAAAATTTTGAAATGAATTATCAGGATTTAACCTGGGATCAACATGAAGCTTCCTGATACCTGGTATGATAAATGGGTTTTTTATTGAACTACTTTCAGACTCTAATGGTAGTGAAAATGGACGATTTCTTAAATCTGTTTTATTCCTGGTAGGTATTTTTATAGTATAAGGTTTAGGCTGGTCAAACTGTGAATTTTCTATTACCACATTATATTCCAGCTTTGCATCAGGCCCCATTTCTTTCCTGAGAGTTTTCCTCAGAATATCAATATACTGTTCTTCAAGGTATTCATAAAAAAACGGACTGGGTACCTGGATAGTAAGGATATTACTTTCAATTCGAATAGGAACGATTGGTTCAAACCAGGTTCTGTAACTTATTGAAGGTACGTTGTCTTTAATTATTTTTAAACAATTTTGCCAAACGTCCTGATGAGAATGATTCATGAATGGGAAAAGATGTTATATTAATTGATAAATGTTATTCCTTTTTTATACCTGATTTGGGAACACTAAATTTGTTAAAAAAATGGTAAAAAAAAAATTAAATTTTACTTGATTTTTACATAATTAACATATTGTTATTATTATCAGGTGATTGTGTTGAGAAAAAAAATGAAAAAAGATTAATTAGCTAAAAATAAACATGTTAAGCAAATGGATACATAAGTTTTTGACATATAATTGTTTATTATGTATTAACTAAAGATTTTATTATCCTGTTAAGTAATTAACAGCAAATCTTGTCAAAATTTTCCTCTATTTCATCAAAAAAATTAACTATACTTTTTCTAAATAAGCAGAAAATATTCATGAAAGAGTTCAAACTTGAAAATTTCGGGTTTTATTTATCAACGGGTTTTGATTTCTTGTTGTCAGAATTCTTATCAACAACAACTGTTTTTCCTCTATCAAACAGGGAGAAATGTACATATCGTTTTGGATTCATTTGCATGTCCCTGAGTAGTAGATTCAGACTTTCAATTGTTTCAGTAAACTGGTAATATAATGAGTCATTGTTTATGATCAATCCTGCAGTTCCTGTGCCCTCATTTATTTTCAAAAGAATTGAATTGAGATTTGCCAGCGACTGGTCAAGGTTGTTAATTGATGAACGGATATTTGATTGGATGATTGAATCGCTAACTGAGGCAAGATTTTCAAGTGTTCTTGTTAATTCTTCGTTGTTTTTTGCAAGATTTCGCGTAATTGATTCAATATTTGCCATACTCCCTGCAAATGATCCATCTTTTTTTGCAACCATAGTATCCAAAGCACCCAGCGTGTTATTTATATGTCTGACACTTTCACCCAGATTTTTGCTAAAGCTACTATTGAAGGTATTTTGAAAAATTGAAAGCACGGAATCAATTGAAACCATTAAGTTTTCAGCTTTTTCTTTAAGTGGATAAAGTTGCTCTCCTATCTGGTCCTGCAATGCGATTTCAATCTGACCTATAAGAGTGTCTCCCTTTACAATAAAACTTTCTCCATCACCTGTTATTAACCTGATAGCTTTTGTGCCCAGCAGATCTGAGTTATAAATTTCAGCTATGGTATTTAATGTTAAATTAACCGGCTCTTCAATGGATAATCTTACTTCCAGTTCACCTGTTTTTTCCGGGACGAATCCAATGCGACTAACTGTTCCTATTTTATAACCATTTAATGTTACAGGAGATGATTCTTCCAGCCCGTTTATGTCATCATAGAAAACATAATAGTGAACAGATGAGCTTAGAATGTCATGCCCTTTCATGAAATTATAGGCCCAGATAAACAAAGCCAGTATAACAAAAACTACAAATCCAATCTTTACTTCGTGTGATATTTTCATCTTTAATAAATTAGAAATTTACTTATTTAATACTTTTGGTTCTTCAGGATAATACTTTTTTTACAACAAACTGTTACGAGTTATGAGTTATGTTTCGCCCCATCGTCCTTTCGTACCCTCGTTCTATCGTTCTATCGTTCAATCGCACCCTCGTTCTATCGTACTATCTCTCCATACTTTCAAGTGCTTCCTGAACCGGAATAATTGTATCATTTCTTACTGCAATAAGGAAAGCACCCGGAAAATCTTTTTGTAAAGTTTTACTGAAAGCTATTGTCTCATCATATGTTCCCGAATCAAGAAGTGCATATTTGTAAGTCTTATTTATCTTGAATTCATAAACATTCTTGTGTCCTTTGAAGAAATCTGAATCAAGTGAAATTTGTTTATGTGAAGAGGAGACCTGAACCAAAAAATGTATTGTATTTTGTTCCTGAGTAATTAAAAAATTGCTTTTATCCTCAATGCTCTTTTTATATTCTTTGAATGCCCTGTAAATGGCAGAGGCAATATGTTCCTGTCCTTGTTGTGAAATCAGGTACTTTTCCTCAGTAGGATTTGAAACAAATCCGGTTTCAATAAGGACGCTTGGCATAGTTGTTTGAGCAAGAACAAGAAATCCTGCCTGACGAACACCCCTGTCATGTCTTCTTGCCCGTTCTCTAAACTGATCCTGAACAAAAGATGCAAATTCAAGACTCTGATCGAGATAAGTGTTTTGCATTAATGAAAAAATAATATAAGATTCGGGAGAATTAGGATCATAACCTTCGTATTTAGTTGTATAATCTTCTTCAAGTGTAATAACCGCATTTTCCTTCTGTGCTAAAGCAAGGTTCTCTTCGTTTTTATGAATGCCCATTGCATATGTAGATGGACCGGTAATTCGCGAATTGCTATACCAGTCGGCATGGATCGAAATAAAAAGATCCGCTTTGTTTTTATTGGCAATATCAGCTCTTTTATGTAGTTCGATAAACCTGTTGGTTGTTCTTGTATAAATTACCTTCACATCGCTAAAATTCTGTTCTATATATTTACCGAGTTTTAATCCAATACCCAGAACAATGTCGGCTTCTCTGCATTTTTTACCAATGGTGCCGGGATCTTTTCCTCCATGTCCGGGATCAATAACAATAGTCCACAAATTATTAGTGTTATTATTCTGTCCAAAAGCAGTATTCTGACAAATTAGAAATGCAACGACATAAGAAATAAGTAAAACAACTACTCGTTTCTTTAGAAAAATGGCATTATTTATGCGGTACCTCATTCACGGAAATTTAATTTTTTATTTAGCTTTGTCCCCGACCTGTTAGTATCAATTAAAAACTACTTTAATACATATACCCCGATCACACAAAAATAGTATTAATAAATTGTTAAAAAAATACTTAAAACTTGTATTCATTACTGCTGCCTGGATTTATTCAGGATGTCTGTCTTTTGGTCAGAATAATCCTGTAACACCGGGTAATAATATGATACAACAGGATACAGTTTTGGTTGATACTGCCCGCACTGCTTCACAGTCAGGTTCAGGTAATGTTATAGAAGTCCCAATTAAATATAATTCAGAAGATTCTATACGCTCCGAAGTAAAAGCCCGGAAAGTTTATTTATATGGTCAGGCAGTTGTGAATTATGAAGATATTGTTTTAGAAGCTGATTATATTGTACTGGATATAAAAAGCAATGTGGTTATGGCAACCGGTTGGCCTGATAGTACCGGAACCATAGTGGGCAGACCTCATTTTAAAGATGGGCCTGAAGAATTTGATGCTGATACACTTGAATATAATTTCAAGACACAAAAAGGTATTATTAAAGGAATTGTTACTGAAGAACAGGGGGGATACTTGCACAGTACACGAACAAAGAAACATGCTAATGGTGAAATACATGTAAAATCGGGGAAATATACCACTTGTGATGCTGAACATCCTCATTTTTACATCGCTCTAACAAAAGCCAAAGTTATTCCTGATGACAAAATTGTTTCCGGTCCGGCTTACCTTGTTGTTGAAGATTTACCATTACCGTTGATTCTCCCGTTTGGATTTTTCCCTAACCAAAAAGGGCGTGCATCAGGTGTTCTTATTCCTGATTATGGAGAAGAAAAAAATCGTGGGTTTTTCTTCAGAAACGGAGGTTATTATTTTGCATTGAGTGATTATGCCGACCTGGCGATACGCGGAGATATCTATACTAATGGGACATATGGATTGCGATTAAGCTCAAGGTATAAAAAACGGTATAAGTTTACAGGTAACTTAAATGCCAGGTATTATAAAAATGTATCAGGAGAGCAAGGACTTCCTAATTATCGTTCATCAAGTGACTATTCCATTACCTGGTCACATTCTCAGGATCCCAAGAACAATCCGGGCGCCACCTTTTCAGGAAATGTCAACATGTCTTCCAGTAGCTATGATCAGAACCATTCTCGTACCTCGAATAGTTATCTGACAAATACTAAAACATCCAGTATATCTTATTCCAGAAGATGGGAAGGAACACCTTTTAATTTTTCAGCCAGTATGAACCATAGCCAGAACAGCAGAAACAAAACTGTTAGTCTGAACCTCCCACGTGCAAATTTTAATATGAGTCGTATCTATCCGTTTAAACCAAAGAGCCTGGTTGGAGAAACTAAATGGTATCAAAATATTGAATTAAGCTACCAGGCCAAGATGGATAACAGGATAAATACTACTGATGAAAAATTTCTGACTTCAGATATGTTTGATGAAATGAAAAATGGTTTTCAGCATTCAATCCCTCTGAGTACAGTTTTTCGCCCGTTTAATAACTTTTCTATATCACCGCAGGTTAGATATTCCGGAGTTTTATATTCCCGCAGTATCGAAAGAAATTGGGAGGATGATCAAGTCGTTACAGACACTATTAAAGGAATCAGTTATGCTCATGCATTGGTGCCTTCAATTTCTTTTGGACTTACTCCTAAGATATATGGTATGTTTTTACCACGGAATCCTGATTCAAAAATTATTGCTGTTCGTCATGTGATGAGTCCTTCAATATCTATGTCGCTGGTACCGGATATGAGTGAAATCACTCCAAGCTATTATCGTGAATACCAGACAGATACAACAGGCAGAACCCGTAAATATTCAATATACGAATCTGAAATATACAGCACACCTTCACTACCTGGTAGAAGCGGATCAATTTCTTTTTCTCTCAATAACAATATTGAAATGAAACTCAGGAACCTGGAAGATACAACAAAAGATGCACGCAAAGTTAAAATAATCGACAGGTTCAATTTCTCTACCAATTACAATATGTTTGCAGATTCACTTAATCTTGCTCCTGTTATTTTCCGGGGATCAACCAAACTGTTTAAAAAAGTCAGCCTGAGCTTTGGTGGTGCTTTTGATCCATATGCAATTAACGAAAATGGTACAAGGATCAATACTTTTGAGATTAAACAAACCGGTAAATTATTTCGTGTAACAAGGTTGAATATGTCTGTAAACGCCTCTTTCAGTTCGAAAGCCGGAGGTGGTGGAGGAAGTTCGACTCCTTCGAGTAGTGCCCCCACTGATATTAGACCTGAGGGTGGAAGAATTGGATTAGGTTCTGAAGTAATGGAACAGGATGAGCAGATTATTGAGGAGTTGGGGTATACTGATTTTAATATGCCCTGGAGATTTTCATTCAGATATAATTTTAACTGGTCAAAACCAAGATCCGATGAACCTAACATCACTCAAACTCTCAATTTTAATGGAAATCTCAGCCTTACTCCAAAATGGAAAATAGGTTTCAATTCAGGTTGGGATTTTAAGAATAAGGAGCTTACCTATACATCAGTGAATATTTCCCGCGATCTTCACTGCTGGCAGATGAGATTTTCATGGATACCATTAGGGAGTCGACAAAGTTATTCATTTACCATAAGTGCAAAATCAGCCATCCTGAGCGATTTAAAATATGAAAAACGTAAAAGCTGGTACGATCGTGATATATAGTTTGTTAGTAAATAGAGTTTTTTTTAGTTCATATTTTTTATTTTTTCTGAAAAGATTTTTTTATTTTCATGTTTCAGAATAGATAAATATTTGTAGCTTCCGGGTATTCAATAAATATTATGGTTAATCCGGGAAATGAATAGGTGTCAGGTGGAAGAGTGAAGAAGTCGAAAAGTCTAAGAATTCGAAGAGTGGAAGAATGACTGCCCTGTGAAATGCGACGCTTGCCCTGCCTGCCCTGTAAGGAAGAATGACTGTATCGGGGTTCACCCTGTGAAACAGCAACTTCGTTGCTCCCAGCTATGC
>JADFUQ010000089.1 GCA_015222065.1 Bacteroidota bacterium | reverse complement strand
CTACTAGTGCATTATGATATATTGTTAAAAAAGTAAGAAAAAAAAATGGAATTACTTAAAGATTGGCATCAAATTTGAATTTTCATAAACAGAACCCTTTAAATCAGGAGTTATGAGACATTTAGCAATTTTAATTTCAGTTATACCACTATTACTTTCGGCATGTATGGAAAGACCGGAAGCAGGATTTATTACCTCGGATATTGTGGTTGAGGTAGGTGAAGCGGTTTATTTTACAAATAATTCATTTGATGCTGTTTATTTTGAATGGGATTTTGGTGATGGTTCTTTTACTGACGAACCTAACCCAATTCATTATTATGATGCTTCAGGCATTTTTAGTATTACTCTAAGTGCCTGGTCAAAAAATGATTATGTTGATAAAGCTTATCAGGATATTACTGTACTTTTTCCAACAACGCTTGAGGTAGTTGTTAAGGAGTACTATGATGAATATTTAGTGCAAGGTGCCAATGTTAGGTTATATCCAACCTATGAAGACTGGCTTGATGAAACAAATATGGTTGCTGAAGGAAACACTAACCAGAATGGTAAAGTGATTTTCTCAAGATTACAACCTGTTGTCTATTATGTTGATGTATGGGAATCGGAACACAATAACTTTACCTTAGCTGACGAAGATGTGGACTGGATAAGGATTCCTGCGTTAGTAGCTAACGATATAAATAGTTTTGTTGCCTGGGTTGATTATGTTCCTAATAAAGGTATTGAACGTAACAGGAACGATAAAATACCGGGAAAAAACAGAAAATTCTCTGCAACTAAATAACACGTAACTATTCAGTATCTTAAGTTTGGAATGCTTAAAATGGCTAATCTCATTATACTTTGCATTTTTGAGTCGGCAATCTTCAGTCGGCAGTCGACAATCTGAAGACCGGCCTATTTATACTTTTCAGGATTTTGAATCATGTGATTAAGTGATTGTGTGTTATAATTGTTTGATTGTTAGTTGCTTTCTTGCTGACTGCCGACTGTGGATTATGGACTGCCGACTGATTAGTTACGTAATTTTGAATATTTATTTAAATTTTCGGACTTTATAGACGGACTCTAATTAATAATGCCAGGATCTCTAAGTTGTTACCGGAACCAGTGACCTGACAAATTCATGAACCCAATCCTGGATATTTAAAAGCTCCCTGAAAGGTCTGCGGTAAAAAACTTTTTTTGCCCTTATCTCAATGAGACTCTCTTTATCTCCGGACCTGAAGTATAGTTCGGTTTTTGTTATACCCAGAATTAATGGAAGCTCTTCAAAAGCAAATCCATATAGTTGTTTAAGTATTGATTCCTTTTTATCTTCAATATTCAATTGCCTTATTGAAGAATGGAACCTTTCAGAATCAGCAAAGCCTCGTTCCTTTTTAAAATATAGATCTTTTCTCTTATGGAAGTCTTCAATATGCATTGGATTTACAACCCTGGCCATATCGAGTAAGAATTCAATAAACAGGCAATAAAGATAATCAGTATTACAGGTATCACTTTTTTCATTATATGCGAGACTAGCTGAGGTCCGGAACCATTTTCTTTCTCTTTTTATATGCTCAAATCTGTCGGTACATGGTTCAATATAATTCCTTGCAATATCAAGCAGTTTCCGGGCTTGTTCATTATTCTGGTTCACAATATTGAGATCAGCCAGTTTGATCAGTATATTGTATTGATGATGTGTGAGAGCATCCATATTTATAACACCTGAAAGATACTGAATGGCTTCCCCTGTATCAAAACTGTTGATATGGTCAGCCATGGTGATATGGAGATTCAGAAAATAGGGCTCATTAGCGGGTACTTTATCTATTATAGTTGCAAGATAATCCTTGATATCTTTATATGATATCGAAGGTTCTCTTCGCATATATGGAATTAGCTTATTCAGGCAGCTAACCAGGGCTGTGTTGCCTTCGCGCAAATATGTTTCTGCGATGTCTTTTAATAATGTTATTGCTTTAGAGTATCCATCCTTACGTTTTATTTTTGTAGCCAGAATCATAAGTTTATGGACATCTGCATCAGGATGTTTAATAAAGGGTTCACTATCTTCCAGTTCTTTGAATTGAATACGGAAATTACCGTTGTCTCCCGTTAGTTTTTTCCTTCGTAAAAAGAAACGTTTGAAGAATGATATCATACCCGGAGTGTTGAATTAGTAATTCAAAAATCCTTTATGACAGAAAAATACGAATTAATACTCAAAATATCAACTTTATCCATTTTTCTGTTATATTTGTAAAGTCTATTAATTATTCTATAAACCCCTGATAAACAATATGTTTAGAGATACCTCGATATATTTATTAGTTTCTCTTTTTCTTGTTTTATTCGCTGGAACCGGTATTGCACAGGAAAAAGTCGTACAGGTTGAGCGATCAACAGATAAAATATTTCTGGAAGGAAAACCTTATTATATACATGTTGTAAAAAAAGGACAAACTCTTTATTCCATAAGCAAAGTTTACAAGGTTTCACAAAAGGAGATATCAAGAGAAAATTCAACTGTTGCATTTGGTTTAAGGCCTGGTCAGGCATTGAAAATCCCGATTTATCCTGAAAAGCCTAAACCTATAATGCCAGGTGAAACTGAAGATTTTATTTTCCACGAAATTGAATCCGGTCAAACTATTTATTTTATTGCAAAAAAATTTGATACTACTGTTGAGGTAATTCTGGATAATAATCCTGATATCAAAATATATGACATTGCTGTTGGAACCATAATAAAGATACCCAAGAGAAAATACCAGGTGAGGGAAGAAAAATATGAGTTTTCTGAACAGGATTATTTTTTCCACAAGGTAAAAAAGAAAGAGACAATTTATGCACTATCAAAGAGATATGGTATTTCAGTAAGGGAATTGAAGAATGCTAATGAAGGATTGAGATGGAGACTAAAAACCGGTCAGTATCTCAGGATTCCCTCTTCCAAAGAATCTCCGGATTCAACATACCTGATAGTGAGAGATACAGAATATGAGGAAGATACTTTAGATGTATTTTGTGCATCGCTACCGGATATTTCTAATCGTACATTGAAAGTTGCACTATTTCTGCCGTTTTATCTGGAAGAAAATAGTGAAAGGTCCTATATAGACTCATCTGAAGTGGATGACCATGGCAAAAAGATAATGAAGATTATTAAAAGAAATGAGACATGGGTATATTCGCGTAGTACATACTTTCTTGATTTTATGCTGGGAGTAGAGTTAGCTCTTGATTTTTTGCAAAAAGAAGGGATATCGGTTGAACTTTTTTGTTTTGATACAGAAGCTGATACTTCAGTTGTCAGGGAAATTGTTGAGATGAATGATCTATCGGGGATGGACCTGATAATCGGGCCAGTCTATCAAAATAATTTATCTATAGTAGCACCTTATGCAATGAATTTGCAAATTCCACTTGTTTCCCCTTTATCATCTAAAGGTAATCTAACTGAATCTAATTCATACCTTTTTCAGATAGTTCCATCTATTGATGCGGAATTTGAAAAACTTGCCAGCTATGTTTCTAATTATCATGAATATAATATTGTATTAATCCATTCAGGCGATTTGCGCGAAGAGGACAATATTTTTGCGTTAAAGAGAAATTTATTCAGGTATTTTGCTTATCGTACATTCTTTGATGAGGTAATTTTTAAAGAGATTGTTTATAATGAGGGTTTTACTGCAAATGATACAATAAATAGTATTGAACATTCTCTTTCAAAGCAGGTTGAGAACCTGATTATTGTTCCATCAGGGCAGGAGACTTTTACAAGTGAAATTCTGGCAAGTTTGCATACCTTTTCGGAAGAGTATTCGATCACTGTTTTTGGTTATCCAACCTGGATGAAATTCAGGAATATTGAATTGAAATATTTTTATGACCTGGGTGTACAAGTGTTTACGCCTTTTTTTATTGATTACGATAATTACATGGTGAAGAATTTTCTCAGGAAATACAGGCAAAAGTTCAATACCGAACCAGATCAATTCAGTTATGCATGGAAGGGTTATGATATTGCCTATTATTTTATAAGCGGATTATCAAGGTATGGTGATCATTTTCTCAGATGTAACAAAAATTATAAACCACAATTGCTTGAAACTGATTTTGAATTTAAAAGGATGAATTCACACGGAGGTTATGTAAATAACTATTTCCGAATGCTGAAATTTACACCTGATTATAAAATTCTGGATATAAGCAATAATGAAGCAAAACAGGATTAGTCAAAAGGGAAGAAGTTGAGTAGTTGAGTAAGGTGAGTAAGGAAGAACGAAGAGTTCAAAGTTCAAGGTTCAAAGATCAGCAACCACCAGTAACCAGTAACCAGTAACCAGTAACCAGTAAGTGTTACGTTTTACTTAATATTTCCATTTGCAAGTGTAATCGCTGCTCCTATAACTGTGGCAAAATCTGCATTTTCAGGTATTATGAATTTTGTTTTGTGAAGATCAGCCACACGTTTAAGAGTTTCTTTTATAGGTTTTATACTTGCTAATTTTCCGGTGAGAATTATTGTTTGAAAATTATTTGCATGAGCAGCAGCAATACTTAATACTCCTATAGTTTGTCCGACAAGGTTTATAATTGCAAGTGCAATATCTTTGTCGGTAGCTTCGTCAGCCAGTTTTCCAAAGTTTGAAGCAGTAGTGGATGCCGGAAGATTATTTATTGATCTTCCGGCGATATCTCCCACTGTCAGATCAACACGATCAAGATTTCCTTTGGATGCCATATCAACTAATGTTTTCAGGTTGGTGATATTAAGCATTTTTCTTGCTAAACCAAGCAAAGTCCCACCGCCAACTCCACTTCCACCCCAGTGTTTAATTTCCTTCCCGTTAACAGTAACAATTGCAGTTCCTGTTCCCATGCTTACAACAACAGCTTTATCAACACCAGATAAAAAGGAACCTGCTGTTCCAATTGCAGTAAATTCATCGACTTTTACTACCGGAATCCCAAATAATTTGGGTTTTACTTCATTTGAACCCACACCTGTTGCAGCAATAGTAGCTACTTCATTCAACGAAGCACCTATAGCTTCAAGGAATTTTCCAAGAGCACCGGCTGCTGAAGTAACAGGGTCATCTGCTTTAACTGTCAGTGGGTTGATTATTTTCGATCCCTTAAGTCCGACAATATCCGTTGTTGTTCCGCCAATATCTATTCCTATTATCATACAGATACAAATTTGTGGCAAATATAGAACATAGTTTCACAAATTTATTAATAAAAACCTTAATTTTCAGGTTTCATTGTTGAATGATTAAATGTGTAAATGATTAAATGAGTAAATAGAGATTGATTTATTCTATCATTTTAGTATTCTCTCATTAATCCATTTTTAACAATGCTTTTTATATATTCTTGAATATCTTTCTAAAATGATAACTGTAAAGAGTATCACCTATTTATTTTTCACTTCATCATTCGATATTCGTTAATCGATATTCATTATTCATTTTTTCTCCTTTTCACCTCTTCACTTCTTCTCTTCCAACTCAAACCACTCAACTCACTCAACTACTTAACTCTCCTTCAACCTCAAACCTTATTTCCCCCATTCAGGCATATGCTGGGGGTCAATACCCAACAAACCTCCAAGCAGTATTATCCCGGCAGTAAGCACAATAATACCAAGGATATTTATAATAAATCCCACTTTGACCATATCAGGAATTCTTATCCTGTCAGTACCGAAAATTATTGCATTTGGAGGAGTAGCTATAGGCATCATAAATGCAAATGAACTGGCCATTGTAGCAGGCACCATAAGAAGCAACGGGTTTCTTCCAATAGCTGTTCCAAGTGCAGCCATAACCGGTTGAATCATTTCTGACACACCTGTATTGGAAGTTAGTTCAGTAAGAAATGTTAATAAGGTACAAATTGAACCAATAATTAAAATAGGAGAGAGCGAACTAGCTCCATGAAGTTGTTGTCCGATCCAACTTGATAAACCTGAGTTCATAAAACCACCAGCAAGAGCAAAACCTCCTCCAAAAAGCAGAATGATTCCCCATGGAAGTTTCTTTGTTGTTTCCCAATCCATGATTCTGGGTGCTCTTTTTCCGGGGAGAATATAAAGCAGACCTGCCAGAATTATTGCTACTACACCATCAGTAATATATTCCGGATTAGGAAATAGCCCTGACCAGCCATAGATTGTAAAGCTTCCAATTACTATATCTGCTCTTGTTAACCATGCTAAAGCAAGCAAAATAAAAATCCACAAAACAGTTTTTTCTTCCCAGGATATTTTATCAAGAGAGTTATACTGATTGCGAAAAATATCGCGTGAAATAGTAAATTCTGATTTACAAAACAGTACTGACAATAACAGCCATACCAGAAACAGGAAAAAAATGCTAATTGGAATGGCAAAGAAAAACCAGTTAACAAATGATATTTCAGGTGCATCAGGAAATGATATGGAAAAGATCCTGGTAAAAACAAGATTAGGAGGTGTTCCTATCAGGGTAGATACACCACCAATACTTGCACTATATGCAATACTTAAAAGAAGACCAATTGAATATTTTCTTACTTTTTTCTTTCCAATATTATTTTCAAGGTTGATGATCACAGAAAGTGCAATAGGTACCATCATCATTGCAGTAGCGGTATTCGATACCCACATGGATAAGAACCATGTTGTGATCATGAATCCTAAAAGTATTTTTCGAGGTTTTGTGCCAAATAACATCAGAGTAATCAAAGCAATACGGAGATGTAAATTCCATTTCTCCATAGCCAGGGCAACCATAAAGCCTCCTATAAAAAGAAAGATCACATGGTTGAAATAGAGAAGTGAAACATCTGTTCCACTCATTATACCAAAAAGAGGGAAAAGGGCAACAGGTATAAGTGCTGTTACCGCCAGGGGTATTGCCTCTGTGATCCACCAGATTGCCATTAGAAGTGCTACTGCAGCAGTATAGCCAATTTGAGGATTCTGTGGATCAGGAACAAACAGAAAAAGGACAAGTAAAGAACTTATGGGGCCGATAAAAAGCCCTATCTTCTTGATCCGGTTCTGTCCGTTTTGCATAGTTTTGAAATATTTCTATTTTTTTCGGGTTTTAACATTATTCCCGGTGTTTTCTTCCTGTTTTGGAGGTGGCATTATAGTCATGATCATTTCACCAGTTTGTCTTAAAACTTTACTACACTGTCCTTTCGTGAAATTAGTAAGGAATTCCCTGGAATCTTCAATGTCTTTTTCCAGAAGCTTCAATGCCCTGTCTTCTACTGAAGGTTGAAGAGTAAAATTTATTTTTTCAAACTTTTTCCACTGTGGAAGAACTATATTGATCTGTTCATTATATTTTCCAATAATAAGATCAGAAAGTTTCCTGAAAGCCGAGAATGCAGTTCTTTTATCTTCGGGTATTCCAGAGTATGCAAGAGGGATATCTTTAATTCCGAAGTAAAAAGGCACATAGGGAGAGGAAAACGGACGGCTTAAGCAAACCCATATTATCGCACCTATATCTGCCTTCATCTTACCCCGTAATTGGATTACATCAGAGTGGACACATTTTGATGACGCGATCAATCTCTCCCCGGAACTTTTACCTGTATCAGGATAACCGTCAAATTCAGTCCCCTGATAATGATCTCTTAAAATTGAAAAAAGCTTTTCAATATTAATTTTTTCATCAGGTTTAAAGAACATCGGGAAATCCCTGCTTTCAGGATCAAGGTTAAGAAATGGGCTAAAAATTGAAATTCCCCGCCATTCCCGGCGACTATTATAATAAGGATTTTCTGAAGAATAAACCATGCCCCCAAATGTCTTCCTGAAATTGAATGATTCCATGCCGGGGTCCCACAATCCTTTCTTTTTGCAGAAATCCAGCAATGCTGGTGAAGTGATAACATTGGCAGTATCATAGATGTTAATATTTCCGATCCTGTAGCCGTTTGCCTGTACCCAGTAACAACTGTCAGGCACGCGGATAGCTGCCCATGTACTTCCGCCGCCTGTTTCCAGGTACCATATTTCATTGGGATCGGCAATACTAACTCCTGACGGATAAGCAATACCGTATTTATTGTATAAATCTCCTATCAATTCAACACATTGACGTGCTGTTTTTGTCTGTTGAAGTGCTATATATCTTACACCTCCCGGTAACCCTTTCAATATCATCGGATCAGCTATTCTGGCTTTCAGATTTCTGTCATTTTTCAATGATACTCCACCACCAATAGCAACCTGGTATTCATTTATTGCTACTGCATCACCTTCTATATAGCCCCTCCTGGTACGTAATACTATCCATTCGTATGTAATAGGTGCGCTTTGGAGAGTAAGCCCGTTTGAAAATTGTATACTGTCACCGGGAAGATATTTATTCCGGGGATTTTTTTCACAAAATGATATTTCAGTTCCTGTAAGGTCATTATTATGTGCAATCAGAACAGAGCCATCTGTTGTGGCATCTTTCCCAACCATAATCATGTAACATTCACTAACAAGATTGTCGTTTTCCGAAACCTGCGAAAAAGCATTAAGTATTCCGGTAAAAAGAAAAAACTGTACAAAAATAAATATGGAAATTCTGTGATTGTTGATCATTAAGTTTCTATGGTTTTATTATCACTTACTTCAATTTTGAGTTTTGTTGTAACCAGTAAAGCATCAAGTAATTGAATTAATCTACCGATAGTAAGATTCCTGTCTCCCCGTTCCAGTTTAGAGATCTCTGATTTTCTTACGCCAATCAGTTTACCAAGTTGTTCCTGGGTCAGTTTTTTATGTTTTCGCAGGGTTTTTAATAGTACTCCCATAGATTTTTTATCCAGACCTGACTCAAAAACATCAATTTCCGGCGGTTTACCATACCCTGAAAATTCCTGGTTGACTTGTTTATAATGCTTAATTTTTTTTTGTTTCATCCCTCATCATTAACAGTGATCAAAGCTGTAATAGGAAAATGAATTTATGAATTTTAATTATTTGTTTTCTTCCTCAATTTTTCCACACTCCCGCACATTTTTTCCCGTACGTTCCTGCAAGTCATCTCCAAGGTCTGCTCTGGCTTTTTCAGCTAAAGCTTCCAGTTCCTTTACCACCTCAGGATATAATTTTTTAACGTTGTATCTTTCACCCGGATCACGTCGCAGATTATAAAGGGCAAATTCTGTGGTGTCATTTGCATAAGGTCCAGGCCATCCGCCATTACCCGGAAGTACTCCTTCATAAGATCTTGTGGGATGGGGAAATACAAGTTTCCAGTTGTCTTTTCTAACTGCTTCAAGACTGTTCTTTCTGTAATAAAAATAAAAATGGTCACGGGGGTTAGCTTCCTTGTCTCCTTTCAGAAGCGACAGGATGCTTGTTCCGTCGATCTTATGTTCAGGAAGTTTTGCACCGGTTATTTCTGCAATAGTTGGAAAAATATCGAGGGTAGCAGAAAGCTTATTATTGATTTTTCCTTCAGGAATTACTACAGGCCAACGCATAATACATGGAACACGCTGACCACCTTCAAAACTTGTGCCCTTTCCTTCACGTAATCCTCCGGTTGTTCCTGCATGGTTACCAAAATTTAACCAGGGTCCGTTATCACAGGTAAAAATTATCAGGGTATTATCTTCCAACCCGTTATCTTTAAGTGCTTTCATTACCTGTCCTACAGACCAGTCAATTTCCATCATAACATCGCCATACATTCCCTGTTCACTTTTACCTTTAAATTTATCACTTACTCCAAGTGGTACATGAGGCATTGCATGAGCAAGGTAAAGAAAAAAGGGTTTGTCTTTTTTCCGGTTAATAAAATCAACAGCATGTTCAGTGTAAAGTGTTGTAAGTTTGTCCTGGTCATCCAGGGTTAGTATCTCTTCAGCTTTTACATTGCCCACGATAAGGGGAAGTTTTGGATACCTTACTTTCCATGGTTTCGAAGAGCTATCGGTAACCGCTGTGCCATCATAATCAACCGGCCACATATCATTGGAATAAGGAATACCCACATATTCATCAAATCCATGTTGAAGTGGAAGGAATTTTTCATGATGTCCCAGGTGCCACTTTCCGTATATTGCTGTTGCATAACCCTTTTCTTTTAGTAATTCAGCTATGGTTAGCTCATTTTTATTAATGCCATTTTTTGACCATGGCATAAGAGCTCCGTGTATTCCTATACGGTTTGGATAACAACCTGTCATCAAAGCTGCTCTGGAAGCACTGCAGACAGCCTGTGCCGAGTAAAAATGTGTAAAACGCATCCCTTCGACAGCAAGTTGATCGAGATTAGGAGTGGTAAATCCGGTTGCACCGTAAACACCAACATCACCATATCCCTGATCATCTGTAAATATTAAGACTATGTTCGGAAGTTTCTCTTTTTGATCCCGCGTACATCCGGAATTCACCAAACATATACCAATAAAAATTACAAGAATAATACCAGATAAATAAACAGTTTTTCTGAATTTCATATTAGATTTCTTTTTAAAGTTAACAAGTTATTAATATTACAAAAAGTCGTATAAAACTAATAAATCAAATGGATTTCAGTAATTATTTTCAGTTTGATCCTTTACAAGTTACTTGTTTGTAAGCATACCTGAAACATGGTAAATATTTCCATCTACATTAGCAGGTTTAAGGTACATTATCTCAGCAATTAACGGATATATATCGATGTTATTAAATGTTGGTTGCAGATAACCGGTTTTAAATGCCGGGCCAACTGCATAAAAAATGGCATGCATATCCTTATTACTGTTATCATACCCATGAGTACCACCTCTAAATCTTTGCGGATTCGAATCAATAGTCACACTCCAGCTACTGTCAGCCACAACCACAAAATCTCCTGTTCTGCTGTTTGTGCCATAGTGAAGTCTTTCAGGTAACTGTCCGTGTTTCCAGGAACTTATATGATCAATATTTTCAAGTTTATTCCAAATTTCTTCATTATATTCGGGAGAAGAACTAAGACAAAAAACCGGGTTGTTACCATTAATACGACTGATATGATCGGGATTAATATGGTCGGCGAGCCGGACAACTCTGTCAGGTGAAATTTGTCCCATTCCATGATCTGAAGTAACAATAAAATTAACATTCCGGCCTATCTCCAATCTGTTTAGTTTAAACATGAAATCGCCTACAAGACTATCAAGATATGAAATTAATGGTATAAGATCAGGGTTGTCAGGACCTAATTGATGTCCCTGGCTGTCAGGTTCATCAATATACCATGTGATGAGATGAGGACGCTTTTCCTCCGGGAGGTTAAGCCAGGCGATTATTGAGTCAACTCGTTGTGTGAAAGGAAATTTGTGTTCATAACTTTTCCAGTAAGTAGGTTGAACTCCTTTCACAGGGGCTTCTGAACCTACCCAGAAATAGGATGCTGTGATCACTCCTTGATTCTCAGCAGTAACCCAGATTGGTTCACCACCATAGAAATCTCCGTTTTCAACCGATTCCCGGTTCCCTGGGGAATATGATGCATCCATAGCAGAATCGTAGAAATTATTATGTACGATACCATGATTATCCGGATACAAACCAGTGGCAATAGAAAAATGATTAGGGAAAGTTTTAGTGGGGAAACATGGGCGCAGAGACTCTGCTCTGACACCAATTTCGGCTATCCTGTCAAGATTTGGGGTATTTGCTTTTTGTGAATAATCCCAGCGAAATCCGTCAAGTGATAACATAACCACATATGGTTTACCATTTGTTTTAGGATCAGGAAAATGGTTGTTCTTACAGCTTATTACTAAAATAGAAAGAAGAACGGAAAACAGGAGCGTGCAAAACTTTAATTTGTGTATCATAGTGCGATTTTCTTATAATGGGAAGAAATAAACATTTACAATAATAACAATCCAAATTTTAAGTCTCTTATATTTATTCAATTTCTGTATCCCGGTGGGCATTCACAAACAAAATATTACCCACTTTATTATATCCTATAAACAGCTCCTTTTTATCATGTTTCAGTTGTTCACCGCGAAAACCTAATACGGTGAGACCTGCATCTTCCGAATATTTGTTGATCATCTCTTTATTACTGATTTCCTCTTCCCTTTTAAGGATTTTGATGTTTTTAGTTGAAATTGGCAACCGCCCTTTGTTAATTAACTCAACCAGTTCATGACGGTTTTTTTCCAATTCATTTCCATCGCATATTTCAAATATTTTTATAGCGCTTTTTTTCCAGTCGGGATGGCTCAGGATTACATAGCTAAACAGGATCATCAGGTTTGCATTTTCATAATCAGACCTTTTTATCCAGATATGGATCCCTTCAGAGAAATTAATGGATTTAAGTTCACTTCCAAGTATACATATATCATAATTTCCGGAGCGGCACAAAGAATAATTATCAATGATCTGATCAAGATTTTCCGGGTTATTCTTATCAAATTCAAATAGTATTGTATTATTGTCCATTCCTGATATGCCCGGAAGCTGTATTATTTGAGCAATGGCTGAAGTGAAGGAGGGTGAAATAATAGTGTCTATATAAAATTTATTGTTCCGGATATCTGCTTTCTTTATTAATTTTTCCAGTATCTCTTTTGCATTTTGTTGCGCTGTACGGGAATAATAGTCCTCGATAAGATGAATGTAAGTTCCGAAACCATGCTTGTGAGATACCCAGTTTAACAGGCTGAAAGCAGTTTCCCTTTCAAATGAGTCGTGAGAAACACATACAACTGAAGGCCTCCATTTACGTGAACTCTCCAGTTTTCGTGATTTTTGCAGGTAAACCTGAAGACTTTGGCTAATCTGGAAGAATACGCTTAGAAAGATAGATTCCAGACCTCCACGGTCTTTGTGAAAGTTCCTGATATACAGATAAACTATGATTATCATTCCAATAGCCAATAGGGTATATAAAGCGCTGATCATAAACATCATAAGAAGACTCATGATAAAACCAATAAGTGAAATATACCATCTTGAACGAAATACCGGACGGTATGAGGGATCAGCTCCGAAATGATATAGAAAGGAAATAAGACATAGTGACCCATAAGTAACCATAAAAAACATTGTGATGATCTTCGCAACACTATTTACATCACCAAGAGCTACAAAAACAAATGCTAAAACGCAGGTGATCAAGGTTCCGTTAAAGGGTTCATTTGTTTTTCCCTTTCCTTTGGCAACAAAACTATTGAACTTGTCTGACGGGAAAGACTTATCTGCTCCAAGGGCCTGTATTTTGCGTGGTGCAGCCAAAATTGCTCCAAGAGCAGATGAGAATGTAGATGCTGCCAGACCCAGGGGTATTACTATTCCTCCTGCAATTGCAATTTTGCTCATTATTAACTGGTCATTTGCCAGGTCTTCAGGACTTGCAGAAATATTTAGTTTCCAGGTAATAAAAATATAAGTAACCATTCCTAAAATAGTTGCCGAAATAGTTCCGAGAGGTATAGATTTCCCTGGATTTTTCAGGTCACCGGATAATCCTACACCGGCAGATAAACCTGTAAAGGCAGGGAAGAGTATAGCAAATACAATAAAAAACTGATCCATGTTTTTAAATGCACCGATGGAAAACCCGCGAGAGGCTGATTCACTGAATTCTGATGAGCCAAGGAAAAACAAAGCGATTGAAAGAAATAACATTGCTACAACAACATAGAGCACTTTCATGCCCACATTGGCACCACGTTTAAGGATAACCGCGGAAAGCAAAGCCATAGCAGGCAGACTGATGACCTGCCTGGGCAGATCAAAATTGCAAGTTTCTCTTACCCAGGCGAACAAGGGTGTGAATGCTTCAGTGAAGGCGATAACATAAAATGCAACACTTATGGCTTGCGAAAGGTATAGTGAAAGACCTATGGTAGCACCAATATTCAGCCCGAATGAACGGCTGATGATGAAATATTCACCACCCCCTTCAACCCGCCGGTTTGTAGCTATCTCTGAAATAGCCATAGCCGTGGGGATAGTAACCAAATGTGCAAGAATAATGATCAGGATAGTCCCGTATGGTCCTATTGTTCCAACAGAAAATCCAAACCGCAGGAATAGAATGGCACCCAGAATTGTAGCTATACTTGTAAAAAATACCGGTGCGGTCCCGAATGACTTTTTGTTCTGTTGCATTAAAATATTTCGTAAACAGTTAATTTCGGGTTTAAAGTTAGTATTTTTAATGTAACTATTCAGCGCCTAAAAAATGATTAAATGAATAAATGAAAAAATGATTAAATGATAGGCTATTTTCCTATTGCTGCCGGCTGTGGACTGCCGACTGATTAGTTACTTTTTAATTAATGAAAATATTTTGTTTATGTTTTTTTGAATGTAATATAACCTGTAACTTACACCTTGAAATACCTCTTGGAAGTAAAAAGTAAGAAGTAAAGTGTCCCGTCCTGAAAAATGTCTATATAAAAAACCGGAAAGAGGTGAGAGATGAGAGATGAGTATTGGTTTGAGGTTTGAAGTTTGAAGAATGTTTGAGGTTAAGAACTTAAAACCTGAAACCTGAAACCTGAAACTTTTAACTTATAACTTGTGACTCTTTATAAGGATATTGTAAAGAAAAATATGATTACTTTTGGTG
>JADFUQ010000088.1 GCA_015222065.1 Bacteroidota bacterium | reverse complement strand
GCCAATTCAAGAATCCCGTCATCTTCCACTGTATAATAATCGAGTAAACTTATTAACGTATGTCTTGCCTGAAAAATATCATTTTTCTTTACACTTATATCAGCAAGGAGAAGAAATATTTTAGCCATCCAATATGCATGAGGTGAGTTCTGGTCAATAAATTCAAACACCTCTTTTTCAGCTTTTTCATACTCACCAAGCATAAAACTAATTTCTGCAACAAAATATTTTGATTCTGCTCCTAACTCACTTTTTATCTCCGTGGAAATTTGTTCGAAATTATTTCTTGCGTTTTCCAAATCTCCAAGAGTATAATATGAAACCCCCTTCCTGAATAAAGCTTCTCTGGCTATTTCTTCGGATACAATACCGGATGTAACTACCTTTTCAGCAGTCTGTATGGTATTTTTGTAGTCCTGAAGTAAATAATAACAACGCATCTGTCCTGTTATCGCGTCAAGTTCATCATTTTCATTATCGGCCATATCCTCGAGAAGAGTATAATATTCAATTGCCCCGGTAAAATCCTTCTTCTCAAAAGTTATACTGCTGGCAGATTTTAATGCTTTAATGGTGAATGTATTTACTGGGCTTTCAATAAGATACTTATATGAAACAAGCGCGCTATCCGGATTTCCCAGTTTCATTTCGCATTCAGCTTTATAAAAGTGAGCACTTAGCAGAAAACTTCCATTCTCAAATTCATTGATATAATTACCTAAAACTTCAACAGCTCTTTCACAATTGCCAGACATATAAAGGTTCTCGCCCGAAACGTAAGTAAGCGAATCTTTTTCTGTCGGACTGATCCTGGCAAAATCGCCCAAACTTCTTGTATAATCAAAGTATGCCTCAATATCATTCATTTCCAAATAAACATTCTTCAAACCGATAAGGGCATTCTTTGATTCAATGCTGCCTGTATATTTCTCAACCACCTCCTTATAAAAATTAATTGCTTCACTGTTATCACCCTTATTATAGTGAACAAGACCCATCTGAACCATAGCTTTAGGAACGTAACTGCTATTAGGATGGTTATCAAGTATCATCTGGTAATTAATCAGTGCTTCATCCGGATTATCCAGCACGATATATGCTTTACCTTTTTCAAACAAGGCATCATCGAGATATGATGATTTTGGATATTTCTCCAATAACCGGGATAGTAAATCGATTTTGGTCTTTTGCTTTTTAAGAAGTCCCTGGGAAAAAGCATTTTGAAAAAGAGCATAGTCAGTGCCCGGCACATTAAAGTCAATTACCTTCTGATAATATTCAGATGCTTTTATATAGTCGCTACTAATAAAGTAACAATCGGCTATCCTGTTGTATGCATCTCCTTCTATTCTATTATGCTTTCTACCTTTTAACCCAATAAATTTCCTGAACCAGCGGGATGCACTTGTGTAATCCTTCAGGTTAAAATATACATAACCCAAATTATAGTGAGCCAGTTGATATTCATCAAGTCCAAAAGCCCCCGGGATCAGCATGAACATGTTATAATCATCTCTGGCAAGTTCATATTCCTTAGTACGGTAATAAGCTTCAGCCCTCCAATAATATGCCCTGGCTTTGAGCCTGCTGTCAAACCGGTCGAATTGCAACGATTTATCAAAAAGACTAATCGATTCATCAAACTTCAGGTCACTATAAAACTCAAGGCCCCTGTAAAAGGCCACTTTTTGATAAGCTCTCTTCATCCTGTCGCTTTTTTCCGTAATCTTTTCTAAAGAAGCAAGGGCGTCACGATAATTTCTTGTATTCATGTATGCCATTACCAGGAAATCATAAGCCTCATCTAACCTTGAAGAATAGGGATAAAGTTTTATATAAGCATTGAAAGAAGTAATTGCTTCATTAAAAGGAGAATATGAAAGCCTGTACGTGATCTTCGCATAATTAAACAGGGCATCTTCCTTTATCGCGGGATCGTAGTCAAGTTGTGAAGCGAAAGAAAAAGCCATCCTGGCCTTATTTTCCTTATCCACGCGCAGGTAACAATCAGCTAAAACGTAGTAAGAATTCTGGCTCAATGCATCCTTCGGACCAACAGCTTTTTCAAGATAACTTATTGCCTTATCGTATTCTTTTGTTTTAAAATAACAAAAACCCAGTTCATACCTGTCCTGCCGGGAAATATTTTTTTTCTCTTTCATAAATTTCTCAAGGGGAGATATTGCATCGTCGTACCTGGCTTTTCTAAAGTAGGCATCTCCAAGAAACTTAGCAACCTCGGCAGCTCTGCGTGGTATTGCCTGAGCAAGCAACGGTGGGGCATATTCGATAATTTCATCATACTTTTTCTGAACATAAAGTATCTGAACTATGTAATATGGAACTACAGGACCAAATGTTTCATCCTCTTCAAGCCGTAAAAACTCCTGTCTTGCTGTTTCGTAATTCTTATTTTCATAAGCTATATGCCCGTAATAATATATAGCCGGACTCGTATATTCTGATTGTATATCTTTTATCTCATAAAAGGCAAGACCGGCATTTTTGAAGTCACGTGTCTTAAAATAACAATATCCTGACAGAAAATAGAATTCAGCCAACTTATCATCATCGAGGGACAAGCGATCAACCCTTTCAAAATAATCAATTGCATCATGATAGCTCTTTTCCTTGTACTTATATTTTGCCAGTTCAAATATTGCTTTCCCTGCCAGCGGAGTCTCAGGGTGCTGACCAATAAATTTAGTCATCAAATATTCAGCATCTTCATTGAACAGGTTAATTGCACAAATTGCCGAATAAAACTGAGCTTTTGTTTTCAATTCACTTTCCAGATCACCATAATCCGAAATAGCTTTAGAGAAGTGTTGTTGAGCAGCACCATATTTCTCTTTTTCAAATAGTTCATATGCTTTGGAATATTCACTATTCCCATACTCAAAGGAAACAGGTTTCTGAGCATTTATCTGTAGAATGATCACAAAAAAGAAAAAAGAAAACAAAAGAAGGATACTCCTTATAATTCGCATACAATACTTATTTGAATTTCTGCTAAATTTACTTAAAAAACGAAACAGATCGAAGATTATTATTCAATTTAATTAACAGTTGATTGTTAATTACTTATTTGTCATTTTTATCCCCGATTAATGGAAAATAGTATATTTGAGAAAAGAATAAAATAGAACATAGTTTCACAAATTGATTAAAAAAAACCTTAATTTTCAGTTTTCATAAATAATTAGCTAATAGTAGGCAGTCAACAATCCACAGTCGGCAGTTGGCAGTCAACAGTCGGCAAAAAAGTAAATAACAATCAAACAATTATAACACAATAATAAATGTAAAAAATCACAAAAAACAAGCACCAAATTGCAAATAAATCACAAATAACAAGCACCAAAATTCAAATAAATTACAATATTCAAAAATTCAATGATCAAAACAGTTTCGGTCACCCGCCTGCCCAAAGTGCCTTTGGTACGGCGTGTATGTTTGATAATTGATATCTATAATTTATTTACTGTTTGTTATTTGTTATTTGTTTTTTGTTATTTGGGATTTATTTGTTATTTGTTATTTACCATTTGGTTCTTTAATTCAAAATTTGTTTGACTTTATAGACTGAAATTAAAATAGTCCACTCTTCAAATTGCCGATTGCAGACTGAAGACTGCCGACTTAAATTTGCAAAATATAATGAAATTAGCCATTATCAAGCCATTAACATTGAACTTAAATACCTATCATGACAGAGGAAGCAATAATAGAATTTAAGGATTGTTCAATTTTTCAAATAGATAACCTGGTTTTATCTAATGTCAGTTTCAACCTGAATCCTGGTGAATTTATATACCTGATTGGCAAAGTAGGAAGTGGCAAAACAAGTCTTATAAAAACAATAAATGCACAAATACCTTTAAAAAAGGGTGAAGCCAAAGTTGCCGGTTATGATCTCACAACCCTAAAAAGGAAACAGGTCCCTTATCTCAGGAGAAAACTTGGTATCGTTTTCCAGGATTTCCAGCTATTAACCGACCGGTCAGTTGAAGCTAACCTTGAGTTTGTACTTAGATCAACGGGCTGGAAAGACAAGAAGATTATACGTAAAAAAATAAGCGAAGTACTTGAAAAGACAGAACTTTTATATAAAAGTTTCAAAATGCCTCACCAGTTATCTGGCGGCGAACAACAAAGAGTAGTAATTGCACGAGCGCTGCTAAATGATCCGGAGATTATTCTTGCTGATGAACCAACCGGGAACCTTGATCCTGAAACCTCAGAAGAAATTATCCGGACACTGATGGATATCAGCAAGGCAGGAAGAGCAGTTATTATGGCAACACATAACTACACTCTATTAAAAAAATTCACTGCACGTACCCTGAAATGTGAAGACTGCAAAGTTTATGAAGTTGATCATGGCGAGGAGTTCGATTTTACCGAGATGATGGAATAATGCCTGCCGTGTGAAATGCGACACTTGCCCTGCCTGCCCTGTAAGGAAGAATGACTGTATCGGGGTTCACCCTGTGAAACAGCAACTTCGTTGCTCCCAGCTATGC
>JADFUQ010000087.1 GCA_015222065.1 Bacteroidota bacterium | reverse complement strand
ATAATACTGCAAAATTATAAAGGGCTCAATTTTAATGCTTCGCAGTTATAAGATTTGCTCTCTGGTGCTTGTTTTATTCTTCTCGCTCAATATCTCTTCTGCGCAGAATAAAAGAGGCATTGGATTATTCCCATTTGAGAATTTAAGCAAGGAAAAGAAATACGAGTGGATCAGTTTTGGATTCGATTATTTATTGTCTAATAAACTCTCCAATATTGCTGCCTATTACGTACCCGAGAAAAAGATAATAAACAAAGCCCTGGCGGATGCGGGCTACGGAAAACGCAGGATCGATGGCGAAATGGTCTACCACGTGGGCAAATCTGCCGGAATCAACATCGGGATCTCCGGAAATTATTATACAAATGGCAAGACCCTTAATGTAAATGTCAGTTTCATAAATGCCTTCAATGGAGCATCAATATTTTCGAAGGAATACAAAAACAGTTTTAGCGAAATGTTCTTCATCGCGGATGATATTGTAAAAAATATCATCGACCTTTCTACAGTCTCACTTTCCCAAAATGAAAAAAACATCATAAACCGTCAGATCACCAATTCAGTCAAAGCCTTTGAACATTTTTCCAACGGTTATATAGAGAATGAAAAACCTTCACGACAAAAGGAAATTGTCATCGGGCTTTTTCGCAACGCGATTAGGGAAGATCCAAATTTCTGGGAAGCATCATATAACTTAGGTATTGCTTATTATAACGATCAGGATTACAACAAAGCCCTTGAGCAGTTTGACCGGATTATAGCTGCCCTGCCCGATTTTGAAAAACCCTATTACGGAAGAGCATTGATTCTCTACCGACGAAAGGATTATGTAAAAGCCAAAAGCGATTTTCAAAAAGTCATAAAATATAATCCCAATGACTACAAACCCTATTTCTATCTGGGTAAAATCAGTATTAGTCTAAAACAGTACAAGGATGCAAATAAATACCTGCATAAGGCAGCGGAGATTAATCCTGATTATAGTAAAATCTATCTGGAAATGGGTAATATTTACTTCACACAGAAAAAATATCGCGGAGGTATTCCCCATTATAAAAAGGCCGTTGAACTTGATCCTGCGGATAAGGAGAGTTTACAAAAACTTGGGGAATGCTATTACCGGACACAAGTGTATTATAGCGCATATTCTCAATTTCAAAAGATATTGGAATCGGAACCAAATGACCCGGCTGCTAACTTTATGTTGGGAATTACAGCTTATAAACAAGCTGTGCTCAGTGAATTGATTGAAGCCTTTCTGGAATTATTTGATGTCAACATCGCGGATGAAAGTAAAAAGAAGAAAAAATTGGCCGGGACCCGGAAAGAACGGCAGGAGGTACATCGTGAGATGGTAAGTTCTTTCAGCCGGGCACGAAAAGCGCGAAAGAATTTTCTTGAAGCTACATTTAATCTTGCTCTCACTTACCATGATATGGGTAAATTAGACAGTGCTCAAACATACTATTTGAAAACAATCGAAATAGATCCCAACCTTGTTAAATCTCATATCAAACTGGCAAAGGTATATGATGAGCAGGGACAAAAGCAAAAAGGTTTAGCTGAATATAAAAAAGTGATATCTATCGACCCTTCTTATTTTATTGCCCATCCTACCCTGGGACCGGAACACAACTATATAAATATCATGGATGTTACCTTGCGTGAACTGGATGTGAATCTAAAAAATAATCCCGATGATCTGACTTCTAATCAGATGATGGCAAAAATATATTTTGCCCAGGGATTTTATGGAAAAGCAGCAAATGTATATCGAAAAATTCTGAAAATCCGGCCCAATGACAGTGAAGCAAAAAAAATGCTGGCAAAATTGGAGAAAAGATAGTTCTCAGGTTAATTTGTTCAATATCTCTGAAGTTTCCGGAAAACGTCCTTCTTTTCTTTTTGAAAAGATCAATTGTCCATCCTTCACTACCTCAAAATCGCCTTCCGAGCCCTTTTTTAAATCAATATTAACATCGTCAATATTTTTTTTAATCTCATCCGCCAAACTGGCAGCTTGTGGATAATAATTTCAAACATAACAATATTCAATTGTAATTGTCATAATCTCCTCTATTCTAATCCCATTTTAGCAGAGACTGTTGCAAAACCGATAAAATCACCCGTTATATCATGTCAAACCCTTTTGTCATTCTGGTCTCTTTTGTCATTCCCCCGAGTACTCGGGGGAATGACAAAAGGGGCAGATGAATTTCTGCCCTTTCATAACTTACATGTTTTATATCTACGCTACTGTTACATCTTCACAAAGATAAACATCCTGGATGCTGTTTAACAGTTTAACACCCTGTTTCATCGGTCTCTGAAATGCCTTACGTCCGGAGATCAATCCCATACCACCGGCCCGTTTGTTGATTACGGCTGTTTTTACCGCATCACCAAAATCATTGGCTCCGGATGCACCGCCTGAATTAATCAATCCAACACGACCCATATAATTATTGATTACCTGATATCTGGTTAAATCAATTGGATGATCAGTGGTCAAATTTGAGTAAACTTTTTTGTGGGTTTTGCCATAACTTCCCAGTTTTTTAGCCACTGCAATATAGCCACCATTATTTTCAGGCAATTTTTGTTTTATAATATCTGCTTCTATTGTAACACCTAAATGATTTGCCTGACCGGTCAGATCAGCAGCCACATGATAATCCTTATCACCTTTAAAATTAGAATTGCGCAAGTAACACCATAATACGGTTACCAGACCCAACTCATGGGCATACTGAAATGCCTCACTAACCTCAATAATCTGGCGATCCGAATCTTCTGAACCGAAATATATCGTCGCTCCGATCGCTGCAGCACCCATATCATAAGCTTGTTTTACATCAGCGAAAAGAATCTGATCAAAGGTATTTGGAGCAGTGAGAAGTTCATTATGGTTTACTTTAACTATAAATGGAATTTTATGCGCATATTTGCGTGCAACTGCACCCAGGACACCGAGGGTTGAAGCACAGGCATTGCATCCACCTTCAATCGCTAGTTTTACAATATTTTCAGGATCAAAATAAATTGGATTCGGGGCAAAGGAAGCACCTGCTGAGTGTTCGATACCTTGATCAACAGGTAAAATGGATACAAACCCGGTACCAGCAAGCCGACCCGAATTAAAAATTAATTGAAGATTGCGTAAAACGGGAATAGGACGATCAGAAGGCATCCATACCCTTTCCACATAATCCGGACCCGGTAAATGCAATTGTGACTTATCTACGGTTTTGGACTTATGGTTGAGATAGTATGAAGCCTCATCGCCGAGATATTCTTTGATAGTTTTTATCATTAGTTTCTCCTCTTCGTTGATTTCTAATGTAATTATCAATCTTTAATTTAAAACCTATTATACATAAATAAAAGGAAAATGGTAATATATTATAAAGATTTATTAACCTGAATTATGCTATTATAGCCAAAAACTTTGTTATTTTAGCAAAATTTTAAAAAACTTTTATCCACGAATTACACTAATT
>JADFUQ010000552.1 GCA_015222065.1 Bacteroidota bacterium | reverse complement strand
GACTGCCGACTATATTATTTATGAAACCTGAAAATTAAGGTTTTTTTTAATCAATTTGTGAAACTATGTTCTTAAATATACGAAATTCTTGAATTCGGATAGAACAAATCAATTACCATATATTAATCCGGATGAGTGCTTGTTCAGCGGCATTTTGTTCAGCTTCTTTCTTAGACATCCCCTTACCTGATCCGGCCTCTCGGTTTTCAATTGTCAGTGTTGAAAAAAACAGATGTCCATTTTGGTAGTTATTTGGCATTTCTTCGTCAGAAAAAACAATTTCCTTTTTATTTTTTTGTCCCCACTCAAGTATTTGGCTTTTATAGTCGGTTCCATTGGTAATTATCTCTTCAGTGAGGGAACTGTCAGAGAGAATTTTCTTCAGCACATACTTTTTTGTTTTATTGTATCCCTTATCCAGATATATTGCACCAAGCAGAGCTTCCAGAGCATTGCCAAAAGGATTAAGTGTATTATTGTCCTTATTGATCCGGGAACTAAGCAACTGTGGGATACCCATTTTTACGGCTATAATGTTCAGAGTTTCACGTTGCACAATTCTGGCACGGACTTTTGAAAGAAAACCTTCATTTTTACAAGGGAACTGTTTATAGATGACATCAGATACAATGGCTTCGAGAATGGCGTCACCAAGAAATTCAAGTCTTTCGTTATTCACTAATGATCCGTCTTTCAAGGTAAGAGGGGCGGAACTATGAATAAAAGCAAGTTTGTATAAATAAAAATTCCCGGGGAAAAATCCCAGGAACTTAGAAACCTTTATGCGGGTTCGAAAACCCTTAAGAAACATCATTTGAAAAGTGAAATTTGAGCTTTTTACCAAGGCTAGTTCACCGGTTTTTTTATTATTATACTGGCATTATGACCACCAAACCCAAAAGTGTTACTTAGAACAACGTTAACATCACGTTTCTGGGCTTTATTCAGAGTAAGGTTCAGTTTATTGTCAATTTCAGGATCATAAGCGGTATGATTAATTGTCGGAGGTATAATACCGTATTTCAATGCAAGCAGTGAAGCAATAGCTTCAGCAGCACCTGCTGCTCCAAGCAAATGACCTGTCATTGATTTGGTGGCACTGATATTCATTTTATAAGAATGCTCGCCAAACACCTTTAGTATTCCAAGAATTTCAGAAATGTCTCCACGGGGAGTTGCTGTTCCATGAATATTAATATAGTCGATTTCTTCAGGTTTCATTCCTGCATCATCCAATGCATTTTTCATTACTAAGACAGCACCCAGCCCCTCCGGATGTGGTGCGGTTAAATGATATGCATCGGCCGACATTCCTCCTCCGGCAATTTCAGCATAGATATTGGCACCACGATTAATAGCATGGTCATATTCTTCAAGTATAAGTGTGCCTGCTCCTTCGCCCATTACAAATCCATCACGGTTAAAATCAAGCGGCTTTGAGGCAGTTTTGTAATTCTCGTTGTTGGTTGAAATAGCTTGCATTGAGTTAAATCCACCAACACCGGCAGGATTTATAGATGCTTCAGATCCGCCGGACACAAAAATATCAGCTTTACCAAGCCGTAAATAATTATAAGCGTCCAGTAACGCGCTGGTAGAAGTGGCACACGCTGAAACAGTCCCGAAATTAGGACCCCTGAATCCATATTTTATGGAAATGTGGCCTGCAGCAATATCAGAGATCATCTTCGGAATAAAGAAAGGACTGAAACGCGGAGTCCCGTCACCTTTACAATAATCTATTGCTTCCTTCAGGAATGTTTCTATTCCACCAATCCCGGAACCGTATATCACTCCAACCCTGTCCTTGTCCACTTCCTCAAGATCAATGCCTGAGTCAGTAATGGCTTCGTCTGTAGCTACTAATGCATATTGTGCATATCGATCGAGCTTACGGAGTACCTTCCTGTCGAAGTGATCTTTAGGATCGAAATTTTTTACCTCACAGGCAAACCTGGTCTTGAATTTCTCGGCATCGAAATGTGTAATAAGGTCACAACCACTTACACCATTCTTCAAGGCTTCCCAGAAATCATTAACTGTATTACCCAATGGTGTAACAGCACCAATTCCAGTGACTACTACCCTTTTTAACTCCATTTATGATGTTGTTTTTGGGAAATTAGAGGCAATTCTTACTTGATGTTTTCTTCGAGATGCTTGATTGCTTCTCCTACTGTTGAGATATTTTCAGCTTGATCATCAGGAATTCCAATGTTGAATTCTTTTTCAAATTCCATTATCAATTCAACAGTGTCAAGAGAGTCAGCACCCAGATCGTTTGTGAAACTGGCTTCCGGGGTAACTTCATTTTCATCAACACCTAATTTGTCAACGATAATAGCTTTTACTCTTGATGCAATGTCAGACATACCTTTAAATTTTAATTAATATTAAACAAGTTAAATAATTACGCTGCAAAGAAATATAAATCAAAATGATTATTCAAATAAAAATAATCTTTTTTAGTCTATTGTCTGTATTTTATAAGAAAAAAATGGAAATAAATTTTAATTTTGAATATAGTTAGTGAATATAAAACGTTAAAAATGAAACATATCTGTATTTTTGCCTCGGGTAGCGGAACAAATGCACAAAATATCATAGAATACTTTAAAAAGAAGAAAAATATTGAAGTATCCCTGGTATTATCCAATAAAAAGGAAGCATATGTGCTTCAGCGTGCACAATTATCAGGGGTATCAAACAGGTTTTTCTCAAGAGATGACTTCCATAATTACACTGTACTGAAACTACTTGAAGAATATAGGATAGATTTTATTGTATTGGCAGGTTTTCTCTGGTTGATACCAAAAGAGTTTTTAAGAGCTTACCCGAATCGTATTGTCAATATTCATCCTGCCCTTCTTCCTAAATACGGAGGAAAAGGAATGTACGGAGCCAGGGTGCACGAAACTGTTCTGGAAAACAAGGAGAATGAATCAGGAATTTCTATTCATTATGTAAATGAAGAATATGATAAAGGCAATATTATCTTTCAGGCAAGGTGTAAAATTGAAAAGGGTGAAACAGCAGAATCATTGGCAAAAAAAGTACACCAACTGGAATATGAGCACTACCCGCTGGTGATTGAAAAATTAGTGGACAGTATTTATTAAATCGGTAATAACACTTTTTATCTTTTCATAATCTTCTATGTTTCCTTCCGAAACCGGCTCTACCGGTGGTGCTTTTACCTTAAGAGGATCGATAGGATGTCCCTGTTTATAAAATCTGAAATCTAAGTGAGGACCTGTTGACAGTCCTGAACTGCCTACATAACCAATTATATCCCCTTGCTTAACATATTTGCCCGACTTTATTCCCCTGCCATACCTGCTAAGGTGTAGATAAGCTGTTGTATAAACAGAGTTGTGCCGGATCTTCACCATTCGCCCGGCACCACCATAATACCCTGCTTTGATTATTTTTCCGTCACCAATGGCATGTACAGGTGTTCCGATAGGTGCTGCATAATCTACACCATGATGAGGGCGTCGTATTTTTAATATTGGATGTAAACGGCTGTTTGAAAACCTGGAACTTATCCTGGAAAATCGTAACGGGGCTTTCAGAAATGCCTTTCTCAGACTATTCCCTTCAATATCAAAAAAACTTTCCCTGTCGTTCTGGACAAAAGGAATTGCATAAAAGTCTTCCCCCATATGGTTAAACCAGGTAGCATAAATTTTGCTAATTCCTATTGAAATACTGTCAACATACTGTTCTTCATATATTATTTTAAACGAATCACCTTCCTGCAGTCCGAAAAAATCTATGCTCCAGGCAAAAATCTCAGAGAGATCATTGACAAGAGTCAGGTTCAGGTTATTTTCATTAATGGTGTTCCACAACGAAGTGGATATTACACCCGAAGCTGTTTTTTGCTTGGTAATAATTTGTTTTACATCTTTAAAAACCTTTATTGGGTCTCCCAGATCAAAGACAATATAATCTGTTGGGGTATGTTCATATACTACATACCTTGTTTTCTTAAGACCATCTTTCGTTTGGAAAACAACATAAGGATTGCCCCTCTTAATTTTCCTTACATCAAATACATTTTGGGATAATTGGACCACGCTGTTAATAGCAGGGTAGGGAACTCCATATTCTGTTAAGAGATCGGAGAGGAACTGGTTCTTTTTTATTTTGCTTTCAATCAGGTTGAATGAATCAACAACAATTCCGTACCTTTTCTTGATATTAACCGAGACACTATCAGTATCAAGGTTTTGTAATTCTGCTTCGTGGCTTAAGACCTGCTGACAAGAATTATTAAATGCCAGGATTGTAATTAATGGCAATAAGATAATCAAATACCATATCCCATGGAGTCTCTGCTTTCTTTTCATTCTGTCTAATAATCAATTAATACAAGTTGATACTTGTTAATGAATAACTTTATTATCCAATAAATGGATGGATATTTTTATACAACAACATTTACTATTCGTTTGGGAACAATAATTATTTTCCCTGGCTTTTTCCCGTCAAGCCACCGTTCTGCTCTTTTGTCATTCAGAACAGCCTTCTCAATTTCCTCCTTGCCCAGTGAGAGTGAAAGCTCTATTTTAAATCTGAGTTTTCCATTAAATGAAACAGGATACTCGAAAGTGTCTTCTTTAATGAATTCTTCATTATATACCGGAAATTCTTCATCTGCAATACTGGGCTTATTTCCAAATATTTGCCAAAGCTCTTCAGCCAGATGAGGAGCAAAGGGAGAAATCAATTTAGCAAATGTTTCTGCTGTGTTTTTGGTAATAATCCCGGCTTTCAAACAATGATTTGTAAAGATCATCATTTGCGAAATGGCAGTATTAAATCTTAACCCTTCAATATCATTTTCAACTTTCTTTATAGTTTGATGCAGGATTTTAAGTGTTTCGGGATCTTCGGTTTCTTTTTTGATATTATCAGGATTTGCAAAAAATTTATATGTTCTGATAAGGAAATTAAACACTCCTTTTACCCCGTTTTCCGACCACGGTTTAACTTTTTCAAGTGGACCCATAAACATTTCATATAACCTCAGGCTATCGGCTCCATAATCTTTAATAACATGGTCAGGATTAATGACATTGCCTCTTGATTTACTCATTTTCTCACCATCTTCGCCTAATATAAGGCCTTGATTTACAAGTTTTTTAAAAGGTTCTTTGGTAGAAACCAGTCCAAAGTCGTACAGTACTTTATGCCAGAAGCGGGCGTACAATAAATGAAGTACTGCATGTTCAACACCACCCACATAAAGATCAACCGGCATCCAGTATTTTTCTGCTTCATCCGACCATGCTTTTTTTTCATTTCCGGGATCACAGAATCTGAGGTAGTACCAGCAGCTCCCTGCCCACTGAGGCATTGTATTTGTTTCGCGCCTGGCTTTTTTACCTGTTTTCGGGTCGGTAATATAGAGCCATGAATCAATAGTGGCAAGTGGTGATTCCCCTGTTCCAGAGGGTTCATATTTGTCAACTTCCGGCAAAGTGACAGGAAGTTCATCTTCATCCAGACAACGAACAGTACCATCTTCATATTT
>JADFUQ010000551.1 GCA_015222065.1 Bacteroidota bacterium | reverse complement strand
TGGCAAGCTTTTTATCCTGACGAACCTCTGGTTGTCAGGATCTTCGACTTTTTGTCTTTTATCTTCTGCATGAATAATGCAGGTTAGATCTGCAACTTACCGGATGATCTTGAAAGATTCCTCTCAATAATAGATGTTAATATATTGATAGCAACCTTATTATTTCCACCCTGTGGTACAATTATATCAGCAAATCTTTTTGATGGTTCAATAAACTGAAGATGCATTGGCTTCACTGTCTTTTCGTAACGGTCAAGCACCTTATCAACAGAGCGTCCACGCTCAATAATATCTCTTTTAATTACACGGGCTAACCGGTCATCTGCATCTGCATCAACAAATACCCTTATATCCATCATTTCTCTAAGCTTCTTGTCAGTAAGTATCATTATTCCTTCTACAATAACCACATGTTTTGGCTGTAACTTTACTGTCTCATCGGCTCTTGTACATGTAAGGTATGAATAAATCGGCATATTAATTATTTCACCATTTTTCAACTTTTTCAGATGATTTATCAGTAATGGGAATTCAACTGAACCCGGATGATCAAAATTAATCTCCTGTCTTTGTTCAATAGGAAGATGACTATTATCCTTATAATATGAATCCTGAGGCATTATAACTACCTCGCCTTCCGGAAGTTTTTCAATAATCTTCTTTACAACAGTTGTTTTTCCCGAGCCAGTGCCACCGGCAATTCCAACAATTAACATTTTTTTTCTAATTTTAACTCCGTAAATTTATAAACCTTTACCAAAATAATAATTTAGTGTCTGTTTTTAAAATTAAACAAATTTTGAATTAAAGCACCAAATCACAAAAAACAAATAAATTTTAAATATCAATTTTAAAATGACCGAAACAGCTTTAAGTATTGAGATTTTGGTAATTGATTATTATTTACTCACATAATAATTAATTTTCAAAGGTGTTCATGAGGTCTCCGCCAGCTGTTGATATTTGGTGTTTGTTTTTTGTAATTTTTATTATTTACTTAACCTTTCGGACTTTATAGACGGGCTCTAATTTAATTAAGAAACTAAAATATGGACTTTTTATACCCACTAAAATTCAAGCCTATTTTAAAAGAAAAAATATGGGGGGGTAACAAATTAAATACTATCCTGGGGAAAAACTTACCTCAAAACAAGAAAATTGGTGAGAGTTGGGAAATTTCGGGTTTCAAGGATAACATTTCCATTGTTTCAAATGGCCAACTGGCGGGGAACAACCTGCAGGAATTGGTTGAAATATATATGGGTGATCTGGTTGGAGATAAAGTTTTTGAAAAATTCGGAATCGAATTTCCACTGCTTGTTAAGTTTATAGATGCCAACAAAGTATTATCTATCCAGGTACATCCGGATGACAAACTTGCCCGCGAACGACATAATGAAAACGGCAAGACTGAAATGTGGTACATTATTCAGACTGATAAAGATTCAGAAATAGTCACAGGGTTTAAACAAGAAATTAACAAGGAACAATACCAAAAATATTTTTGGGAAGGTCACTTAAACCAAATCCTGAATATTGAAAAAGCTGAGGAAGGAGAGGTGTTTTTTATTCCCGCGGGAAGGATACATGCTTCCGGGAAAGGAATACTCCTTGCCGAGATACAACAAACTTCAGATCTCACTTATAGAATTTACGACTGGGACAGAAAAGATAAGGATGGTAACAACAGGGAATTACATACTGAACTTGCACTTGATGCAATAGACTTTTCAGTATATGATAATTACAAAACACCTTATAAGAAAACAAAAAATCAATCAGTATCTATCTTAGAATGCAAATATTTTCATACGAACATTTTAAATTTTAACAAGCCTATAGAAAAAGACTATTCTCTGATTGATTCGTTTATTATCATTATGTGTCTGAAAGGCGGCTTTTTATTACATTATAAGAATGACAAAGAACAAGTAAACCCAGGAGAAACTGTTTTGATACCGGCATCACTGGATAATGTAATCTTTGAACCCCTGGGTGAGTCAAAAATACTTGAAGTTTTTATTCCCTGACCTGAAATAATTATGAGGTTATGAAGTAATGAGGTGATGAGGTAATGAAAAGTTTATAAGTTTAGAAATTAAATAACCAACAGTACACAGTGATTATAAAGGAAGCAAAATATATCAAAAGTAGTGCTAAATTGAATCAGTGCCCACCGCCTGATTACCCGGAATATGCATTCACCGGCAGGTCAAATGTAGGCAAATCATCTCTTATAAATATGCTCACAGGCAGGAAAAAACTTGCTAAAATATCATCAACTCCAGGAAAAACAAGGACTATTAATCACTTCCTCATAAATGAAAGCTGGTATCTTGTTGACCTTCCCGGTTACGGATATGCAAAAGTTTCAAAGGATATTAAAAAACAATGGAATACAACAACAACAAACTATATTCTGAAAAGGGAGAATTTGATGTGCTTGTTTGTACTTATTGATTCACGTCATCCACCGCAAAAAAATGATATTCTGTTTATCGAACTACTTGGTCATAACCATGTTCCTTTTGTAATAGTTTTTACAAAAACTGATAAACTTTCAGAAATCGAATTAAAAAAAAATACTTTAAATTTTAAAAAAGAACTATTAATGCATTGGGAATTTCTTCCCAACAGTTTTAATTCCTCAATAAAGAAAAAGCTCGGGAAAAACGAAATTCTTGATTTCATTGAAGAAACTAATAAAATTTTGAGAAGTTAGTAAATAGTAACTACTCAGTGCCTAAAGTGTCTAAAGTTATAACTTCTTCTCAACTTTAGTTCACTTTAAACGTTAGCTCACTTTAAACTTCTTCTCTTCCCATTTACTCATTTACTCATTTTATCATTTACTCATTTCTTCACTTTAGTTCACTTTAAGTATTGATTAGTTACATTAAATAAAGAGAGATTATTAACTTTGTGTTTTTCAAGTATCAATAAAATCTAAAACAATGGATGGTAAACCTCCTCTTAAGTTTTTTTCAGGTAGAGCCACACGTTACCTGGCAGAGAAAATCGTTAAAAGCTTCGGTAATGAATTGGGGCAAAGCTCCGTGACGGAATTCAGCGATGGTGAATTTCAACCCTCATTTGAGGAATCTGTAAGAGGATGTAAGGTTTTTATTATTCAATCAACCTTTCCTCCTGTAGATAATTTGTTCGAATTATTAATGATGATTGATGCTGCCAAAAGAGCCTCTGCATACAATATCGTTGCAGTCCTTCCCTATTTCGGATTTGCGCGTCAGGACAGGAAAGACAAACCACGTGTCTCTATCGGAGCTAAGCTGGTAACAGACCTTCTTACTACTGCCGGAGTTGATCGTGTAATGACCATGGATCTCCATGCTGATCAAATTCAGGGATTTTTCAATGTTCCGGTTGATCATATCTTTGCCTCATCACTTTTTGTTCCCTATATTAAAGACCTTAACCTTGATAACCTGGCAATTGCAGCGCCGGATATGGGTGGAACTAAACGGGCAAATGCTTATTCCAGGTTTCTGAAATGTGAAATGGTTATTTGTTATAAATTAAGGAAAAAGGCAAATTATGTTGATGAAATACAGGTAATTGGTGATGTAAAAGATAAAAACATTGTTATTATTGACGATATGGTCGATACTGCAGGAACTCTCACTTTAGCTGCACAGATGATGATAGAAAAAGGTGCAAAAAGTGTCCGTGCAGCAACAACACATCCCGTTCTCTCTGGTGATGCTTATGAAAAAATCGAAAACTCACCCATCACAGAACTCCTCGTAACTGATTCTATACCTCTGAAACAGGAATCAAAAAAGATTAAAGTAATCTCCATAGCTGATGTTTTCGCTGAGGTAATTAACAAAGTTTACAATTATCAGTCAATAAGTAATAGTTTTATACAATAAGTTATTATATTTGCACCCCGTAAAAAATCAGTTATTTACTAACGTGTGATGGGAGGATTGTTATTATTTTAGTAAACAGGAACTTTTAATTATCCTTGAGTAGCACAACAAAAATTTAGTAAAATGCAAACACTTGAGTTAAAAGGTACTATAAGGAAGGATACAGGTAAAAAATACTCCAGAATATTAAGAATGGAAGAAAAAGTGCCTTGTGTAATGTACGGAGGTAAAGAAAATATTCATTTTTCTATGCCTGAACTTAGTTTTAAAGACATTGTATATACATCAAATGTATATCTTCTTAAAATTGATATAGAAGGAAATAATCACGATGCAGTTATCAGGGAAATCCAATTTCACCCGGTAACTGATAAGATTATCCATGCTGATTTTAAAGAATACTATCCCGATCAGCCTGTAATTATTAATCTCCCGGTAAGGATTGTTGGTGAATCAGTTGGTCTGAAAGCCGGAGGAAAGCTACGTATAAGAAGAAGAATCCTCAAGGCAAGGGGTCTTGTTAAAGATTTTCCTGAATATATTGAAATTGATATTACAGATCTTGATATTGGTCATACAGTCAGGATTGAAGACCTTAAATTTGAAAGATTAGAATTTATCGATTCTTCAACGTCAATGATTGTATCAATAGTTTCAGCCAGAGTTATCTCAAAAGCTATGCTTACTGCTATTGAAGAAATTGAAGCCAAAGAAGCTGAAGCCAAAGAGGCTGAAGCAGAACCTGCTGAAGGAAAAGAAGCAATTGAAGATAAAAAAGCAGTTGAAGATGCTGAAAAAGAAGGAGAAAAGCCAGAAGAAAAAGGTGAGGAAGAAGGCAAATCTAAATAATCTAATAACTTCTTATTTTGAAATTTCTGATCGTAGGGTTAGGAAATTTTGGCGATGAATACCAACATACTCGCCACAATATCGGATATACAATATTGGATGCTATTTCTGATTTGAATAATATCACTTTTCAGGATAAGAGATATGCTTTCAGGGGAGAGTATAAATACAAAGGACGTACTTTTGTCCTTATAAAGCCTACAACTTACGTTAATCTTAGCGGCAAAGCCGTAAACTACTGGTTACAAAAAGAAAAAATACCTGTTGAGAAACTTTTGGTCTTAGTTGACGATATCTCTTTACCTTTCGGATCACTTAGATTAAGACCTGCCGGTGGAGATGCCGGTCATAACGGATTAAATAATATTTCAACCATTCTGGGACATAATAATTATGCTCGCCTGCGTTTTGGTATTGGCAGTGAGTTTGGCAAGGGAACCCAGGTTAATTATGTTTTAGGAAAATGGACAAATGAGGAAGATAAGCTACTACCTGAGATGATAAAAAATTCCGGTAAAATTATTCAAGGTTTCGTCACAATTGGAATTGAACGCACTATGAATCTTTATAATAAGAAAAACAGTTTTGACTAAGAAAGTCCGGATTGATAAATGGCTTTGGGCAGTAAGAATTTATAAAACTCGTGGTATGGCAGCTACAGCCTGTCGTAAAGGAAAAGTCATTATAGATAATCTGCCTGTAAAACCATCCAGGAATGTTACATTAGATGAAATTATTAATGTAAAAAAACCGCCAGTTATCTTCACTTACAGGATAAAAGGGTTACCGCTAAAAAGACTATCAGCAAAACTTGCTAATGAATGTTTTAAGGACTTAACCCCACAAGAAGAATCTGACAAGTTAAAAGTTAAAGAATTACCCGGCTTCGGCCACAGAAAAAGGGGAGATGGCCGTCCTACAAAAAAAGAAAGAAGAATTATTGACAAGTATAATGATCATTTGTAACTATTCAGTGACTAAATGAAGAAGTGACTAAAGTGTCTAAAGTTTAAACTTCTTCTCTTCTCAACTTTAGTTCACTTATAACTATAGTCACTTATAACTTCTTCTCTTCCCATTTACTCATTTTATCATTTACTCATTTCTTCACTTTAAGTACTGATTAATCACAGATAATTTCATACCTTTCCACCTGTTTTTAAATTTGTTTCTATGAGCATTAAGAATATTGAAAGATGGTCTTTTAGGTATAGCTTTCTTAAAAAGTGGATAACGTTCTGGCAAAACAATGTCTTTTATAAAAAAATACTAGTCCTGAATAAAGAAAACATACCCGAAAATGAACATCTTATATTTGCACCAAATCACCAGAATGCTTTAATGGATGCTCTTGCTGTTGGCACTAACCTGAAAGGACAGCCGGCTTTCCTGGCACGGTCAGACATTTTTAATAAACCATTTATAGCCAACCTCTTATATATGTTTAAGATGTTGCCTGTATACAGAATCAGGGATGGTATTGACACTATTGGAAATAATCAAAGTACATTTGAAAAAACCATTGATGTTATTAATAACAAAAACGGACTAATAATATTACCTGAAGGAAATCATTCAAAATTCAGACGTCTTCAGGTTTTGAAAAAGGGAATATGCCGTATAGCTTTTCAAACTGAAGAATCCAGAAACTTTAGTCTTAATCTAAAAATTATTCCTGTTGGACTGGATTACAGCAACCACCAGCAAATACGAAGCACATTAATTATCAAATTCGGCAAACCAATTGAAGTCAGGAAATTCAAAGAATTATATCTCGAAAATCCTCAAAAAGGAATGAGAGCATTAAAGGAGGAGATAAGTGAAAGGATAAAGGAACTGATGTTGCATATTGAAACCAGCAGTTATTATGATCTTTATAATAGAATTAGACTTATTTATGGTAGCAAAATGGCTAAAAACCAGGGGATTAACGAGTACGAACAACCTTCAGCCCTTGAAGTGGATCAAAAAACCGTTAATGTCCTCAATAAATACCACGATAAATTCGGTAACAGACTGGATAATTTGAAAGAAAAGGTTGAACAATTCACACAATTGAGCACAAAGCTAAATATTGACCACCAGGTTCTTGAAAACGGCCCCTCATCATTTATCAATCTATTACTTAAAAGTCTGGCTGCTCTGTTATTCCTGCCGGTTTTTATATATGGTTTTATTAATAACTTCCTTCCATTCTATATTCCGGAACGGCTTTCGGGTGTATTCAATGACAAGCAATTCCACAGTTCGGTAAAATTTGTCCTCTCAATGATACTTTTTCCTTTATTTTACCTTATTCAGACTCTCCTGGTATCTTTTCTTCCTTTATCAGGTTTTTATACAGCAGGATATTTTCTAAGCTTACCTGTATCCGCAGCCTTTGCTTTTTATTATTCAAACAGTGTAAAGAAACTCAAAACCGGTTGGAGGTTCGTCTTACTTCGTGCTAAAAAGGATCAACAATTATTATCGTTGTCAAATATCCACAATTCTATAATTACGGAAATGGATAAAATTTTTTCCTGGTTCAGGAAACAGGAAGCCGGCACTCCCGCTTAATCAGGATTCATTCTCTGCAATATTCCTGACTTTACGGAATACACGCATCAAATTGTCACCCCATATTTTCTCTATTTCTTTTGGTTTATATCCTCTTTTTAAAAGTTCAAGAGTTATATTCCCCATTTCGCTTACATCGTAGCAATCTTTCAATGCTCCACCTCCATCAAAATCGGTCCCGATCCCAACATAGTCGATACCAACCAGTTCAACAACATGGTCAATATGATCTGCCATGTCAGCAATAGTTGCAAGCTTTGGAGGAAATTTCCTGTCAATAGCATACCATTCAAGCCTTGCACTATCCATTTCCGCGTCAGAAAGGTTTTGAAAATTTTTATACTTTTCACGCAGAGCATATCTCGCAGAGTCTCTGTCAGGAAATGGTGCAGGAGTTTTAAGATACTCAGAAACGAAACATATCTGAATAACCCCTCCATTTTCCGCCAATTTCCTGATCATATCATCCGTAAGATTTCTCGGATTATCACACAAAGCTCTTGCACATGAATGGGATGCAATTACCGGAGCACCGGAGGTCCTTAGTATATCATAAAAAGCTGAATCGGAAATATGTGAAACATCCACCATCATTCCAAGACGATTCATCTCTTTTACCACACTAATTCCAAAATCGCTCAAACCATTGTGTTCGGGACCCTCAGAATCTGTTGAAGAATCGCAAATATCATTATTTCTTGTATGACACAGGGTGATATACCTGGCACCCATCTCATAGAATTTTTCAATCAGGCTTAAATCATTACCAATGGGATACCCATTTTCTATACCGATAAAAATTGCACGCTTCCTTTCATCCTGTATCTTATATGCATCTTCAGGTGAGGTAGCTATCTGAGCAATATCCTGATTGTCTTTTACTGCTTTATTAATAGCATCAAAAATTTTTAAAGCCAGGTTTTTTGCTTTTTCATTTCCTTCTTCAGTACGTTCACCCTGCCCGATAAATACAGCAAAAAATATAGCATCCAGACCTCCTTCCTTCATTCTCGGGAAATCAACCTTGCCTCCACCCTGCTTTGGATCATGTTTGTCACCCGGATTGTAATCAGATCTCAATAACCTCAAGGGAGTATCACAATGGGTATCAACGGTAAGTATCTGATCATGTATTCTGGCTGCTTTCTCTGTAAGATTTTCTTCATTCAATTTGCATGAAACCAGCAAAATCGAAATACCTGATAATAATAAAAACAGGTTTGTTCTTAATTTAAACATAACTGATTTGTTTTTAAATTTATTAAAACAATTTAACCGGTAAATCTTTCAGGTAAGTATAAGAAAAAACTAACCAGGGCAAGGAATATTTGGATAATTTGGATAAATAAAAACTAGATTGGCATAACAAACAAACTACAAATCGCAAAAACTCCGAAAAGAATAATCGTTATGCCTGCAATCCGGTTTATCCACATCAGTCTCCTCAATCGAATATTTGCCCTGAAATGATTAACAACTGTACTTATTGTAAACCAAGAAAAGGATGCTCCCATAAAAACGCCTGCTACAACCAACAACGCAGAAAAATAACCCGAAGATGCATCGTGTAAATTAAGACCGGCAAATATGGCAATATATAAAAAGATAGTAAACGGATTAGAAAGGGCCATAAAAAGAATTGAAATAAAATCTTCAAATAAATTCTTGCCTGCTCTCCTGTGTTTTTTCAATTGTTTTACCGGATTAGCAATAAATATTTTTAAACCAATAAATGCAATAACCAACCCTCCTATTATTTTAATGATAAGTTGCTGTTCACTGAGAAAATGAATAATGAATGATATTCCAAGCCCGGCAATTAAAGCAAAAATAGCATCAGCTGTTGCTATTCCCAGCCCTGAAGAGAAGCCGGAGGATTTACCTTTATTAAGAGTCCGTTGTACACATAAAACCCCCATCGGACCCAATGGTATTGATACCACTAGTCCTACTATAATTCCCTTAATTAAAAATAGTAATCCGTCCATAATACTTCTGTAAATCCTGTTCCCAATATTATACGTGGCAATTATAAACCGGTTTCATTTTCCCTATTAAAAGTTGTAAAAGTAATAAATATTTTGAAAAACAAGTGATTACTTTCCTGCTCCTCTGCATAATTTAAATTTTTTTAACTTTTCTTATACTCAATGCCAGGATTCTGGTTACTGGTTCCTGGTTACTGGTAAGTTATATTTTTCTTAACTTCATTATTCTATATTCAAAATTCAGTATTCATTATTCTCTATTCTTCTTCCCATTATTCCATTATTCCATTATTCCATTATTCCATTTCTTCACTTTCCTTTTCCCTTTACAAGTAATCTTGGTTCCATCATTTCAAATATGGCATATTTGACACCTTCTCTTCCAAGACCTGAATTTTTTACACCTCCGTATGGCATATGATCAACACGGAAGGTTGGCACATCATTAATTATTACACCACCGGCTTCTATTTCATTAAATGCCCTGTCCATTTCATTCAATGCATTTGTAAATACACCTGCTTGTAAACCATATTTCGAATTATTCACCGCATGGATCCCTTCACTAAAGCTGTTGAATTTCTCAAGTGTTATTACAGGTCCGAATATTTCAAGAGAACAGACTTTCATCTCGGGTTGGGTACCTGTTAAAACCGTTGGCTCAAAAAAGGACTCTTTTTTCACACCACCACATAGTAATTCAGCACCGCTACCAACTGCTTCCTTTACCCAATCATCAACCCTTACTGCATTTTCTTCATCTATCATCACTGATATTTCGGTTTCCTGATCAAGCGGATCACCTGCTTTCAGTTCCTTAACTTTTCTAATAAACTTTGTTTTAAACTCCTCGAAAACACAGTCGTGAACAAATATTCGTTGTACATGGATACAAACCTGGCCCGAATATGCAAAGGAACCTACCAGACATTTTTCAACTGCCAGGTCAAGATCAGCTGATTCAGAAATTATCACCCCGGCATTTCCACCAAGTTCAAGCAAAACTTTCTTTTTCCCGGCATCCCGTTTCATTTTCCATCCAACAGCAGGCGAACCGGTAAAACTCAACAGCTTAAATCTTTCATCTGTAACAAGTTGATTGCCGGCTTTTCTATCCATTGGTAAAATGGACAGGGCGCCTTTTGGGAGGGAGGTTTTATCAATGATCTTTGCCAGTTCCAGTACTGACAAAGGGGTTGATCTTGCAGGCTTTAAAATAATTGTATTACCCGATGCTATTGAAGGAGCAATTTTATGGACAGCCAGGTTCAATGGGAAATTAAAAGGAGATATTCCTGCTACCATGCCAACAGGGAAATATTTGATCCACCCCTCTTTTCCTTCACCTTTAGAGGTCCAGTCAATTGATATATACCCACCCGGGAGTCTTTTACTTTCCTCGGCTGCAACCAGGAAAGTCTGTGAAGCACGGTCAATCTCACCCAATGCATATCTTATAGGTTTCCCTGACTCTTCAGCAAGAACATATGCTAGATCTTCCCGCATTTCCTTGATTGTATCTGATATCTGTCTGAGTATTTCATATTTCCGGTACGATGGCAGGTTTAGCATTTCTTCTTTAACCGATTCAGCTCCGGATATGGCATTTTCCAACTCATCCCGACCAGCAAGATACGTTTTCGCAAATATCTTGTTGCTATATGGGTTCGTGACTTCTAAAACAGTTTGTGTAGTTACAAACCTTCCATTAACATATATTTTATATTCCTTCATCATTTTGAAAATTTAAAATATTGCATCAAAGCATTACAAATGTAGCACCTTATCTTTTAACACGTTAAATTATATATTAATTCTTTGTATCAGGCATTGAAATATCTGCTTATTATCATTCTGTCCGCCAGCGGACGAAGAGAGCAGACGTTTTATTTGAGGATTTTAGTTTTTAACAAGATATAGTAAATTTGTATATCTAAAAAAAGAAGTCTGTACACATAAGTGATATAACGGTAATAGGTTTGGTTTAGCAAGAAATTACCTGGAAGCTGACGAAACAGAAGATTAACATAGTAATTTGAATGGAAAAAAGAATATATATAAAAGAGTGGTTAGAATTCAAACCATACGACAGACAAACGGTTACAGACAATTATTATCTTAAAATATGCAATGATATAAAAAGAGCGTTAACAACTAATAAACAGTCTTTTATCTTACAAAGATATATGGATAAAAAAGAGATTGACTTATTATCATGCTTTTTGGCTTCGTACTTAGAAGATATAATATCTGAAACCAATATTTGGAATTCATTTGCTAATATTCATTATAAACTGTACAATAAAAAACTTCCCTTTTATAATACAGATGAATATTACGACGAAGAAATAAACGAACAAGATATTTGTCTTCTGATATGGTACTTTTTGAACACAATACAAGAAGATAAATTCATTAGTCCTTATAACGATTTTATTGTTGAAACAGCATCAAAAGTTATGGATATTCTTGATGAAGCTTATAAATATGCTCCTGAAAATGAATATCTAAAATCGTTTTATCAAATAGATAAAAGCGAAACCGATTTTTATATAGTACGTAATCTTATCGATACTATTCTTTTCAAATCATACTTGTTTTATCCTGATACTATAATAAAACTGAAAAGGCAGGAAAGTGAAATAATTGAAGAGAATAAGGATGAGGAAAATTTAATGACTTTCTTAAATGAAAACAGGGATAATTTTCTACACAAAAACCATACACGATTATTTAGTTTAAAAGGTAAGGAGTGGGCTTCTGAGATATTGAGAGATAAACATCCTCTAAGTGATTATTTATTAAATATTTCTAAAAGAATCAGCGGTTATTTCTTATATAAAGGACAAGACGATTCTGATATTTTCATTGAACATATAGCATCAGGAAAAAAATTTAAATTGATTAAAAAATCTTTCGATCATTATAAAAACTTGAAAGATATTGACACTATAATGTTTATTGGGATTGTTCTTTGGAAAAACGAATGGTGGTTTTCGGGAGTATATTTTCAGTTTCCTTTTAATGCCGATTTAATACTGGATGAAAAAAACTCTTTAGAAAGCAGAATGGTTGTAAATTTTTTAGACTATAAAAAACAGGATACAATTGCTTTGCTAAATCAACAATTGGAAGCTTTTAAAGATTTTAACAATGGTTCGCAAATAGCATTTCTGCCATCAGAAAAGATAGAAGGATTTTATAGAGACTATGCAGAGTTTTTCAATAACTCATTAAACCTGTCTGCTAAAGAAAAAGAGGAAGCAAAACAAAGAGCGAAAAAAGATGGATTTTTTGGTACTGAAGATGAACATAATAACTATTCTGAAATTTCTGAAACAGGATTGGTTTTCTTTAACCCTCAAAGTGGAGGTGAAATTGCTTTGAATGTAAATAATGCTTTTCCTTTAGCCAATAATCCTTTCTTTGAAATTGAACATAGTGAAGATGATATTAAGCATTTGTTGATGTCAGAAAAAATGTCAACTGAATTGGCAATGTATTGTATTGACAATTGTCAAACAAAATTGCCTTTTTTTTATGAAGGTGCCGGAAAAATGTTTTTGGATGATATTGATTTTTTACTCAGATTTTGGAAAAAAGAAAATTACCACTCTACACCATCAATAACTTATACCGGACAAAATAAGAAATAGCCGGCAAGTAACAGAGTAGGCGTCTGATCACGCTGAATCGTGACCAGTGCACCATGTACCATAATTAGCTTATTGTGTCGTATCAATTTTAGCTTATTTCGCAAAATTATATAATATAAATTGAAAATAATATAAAACCTGAGATTCATTGTGAATTATAAGGATTCTTAAATGGAATACTTTTTGTTGTTTATACGAATGCGGAATACTAGTATTTAATTAAAACAATCGAACTGAACTGGATTAATCGAGAATAAATAATGTGAAACTTAATATTCTGATATTAATAATACTGCTTACTGCCTTTTTGGCCTCATGCGAAAAAGATAACAGAGCAAAAACGTGGGTATCCATTGATAAGTAAGTGCTTCGAAATATATCTAACAACTTTACTTCGTTACTATTAAACAAAGTTTTTCATAAAAACCTCCGCCAGGCTTTGCAATCGCTAAGTCGGAATCCGAACTGCCACCTGCTTGCTGTCTCACAGTCGGAGTCCGACTTTCCCACTGCTTTAGTTTATTAACCAATCTTTTATAAATGATTACACACGTTGATGCTGGAGAATTACAACCTAAAACATATTCAAAATTCAGTATTCATTATTCTCTTTTCTCTTCTTCCATCTATTCCATTTATCCCCTTTATTCCCTTTATCCCATTTTTCCACTATTCCATTATTCCATTATTCCATTATTCCATTATTCTCTTCACTTTTGCCTTGAGTTAATTAATTTATCTTTGTTAAAAAAATTTAAATGGATCTGAACAAAAAAATCTGGCAGTGGATTGTTTTTCTGGGTTTGTCTTTGATATGGGGTTCATCGTTCATACTGATGAAAAAAGGACTTGATGCTTTCACAAGTAATCAGGTAGCTGCCTTTCGCATTTTCATATCTTACCTTGCTTTTCTTCCTATTACAATTAAACACTTCAATAAGATAAAAAAAGAGAATATTATTTCATTATTAATTGTGGGGTTCATAGGGAACGCCATTCCTGCAATGTTATTCACCAAAGCGCAAACCAGGATTGACAGTTCACTTGCCGGTATGCTGAATTCTCTTACACCTATGTTTACTCTTTTTGTAGGGTTGTTGTTTTATAAAAGCAGGATACTGTTAATAAATATTGCAGGGGTACTCCTTGGATTAATTGGTGCTATTGGGCTGGTAAATAACGGGCAAAACATTTTGTTCGGATATAATAGTTATGCAATCTTTATTGTTATTGCAACCATCTTTTACGGTATCAGTGCTAATGAAATTAAGTTTAAACTTCCCGGTATGAGTGGTATCGCCATTGCAGCTTTGTCATTCTTCTTTATAGGACCGTTTGCCGGAATATATTTGTTATTCACTGACTACTCCTGTGCTATAAATTCAGGATTTTTCCTTCCAGGTCTGGGATATATTTCTATCCTTGCTATTTTCGGCTCATTTTTTGCAGTTATGCTGTTCAATACACTAATAAAACATACATCAGCAATTTTTGGCGCATCAGTTACATATATAATTCCACTGATTGCTATTATGTGGGGAGTTGTTGACGGAGAACCATTTACCATCAATAATTTGCTATGGATGACTGTTATCCTGGTGGGTATTTATCTTGTAAACAAACGAAAGCTAATTAGAGCCCGTCTATAAAGTCCGAAAGTTTAAAACAAATATTAAAAATCACAAATGACAAGCACCAAATAACAAATAAATATCAAATCCCAATATTCAAAAAAAGAAAAAAAGAAAAGCTTAAAGACAATATATCGGTTAATTCTGTTTTGAATTTTTGTTATTTATTATTTGGAATTTATTTACTCACAAAATAATTAATTTTAAAGGTGTTCATGAAATCACTTCGTTAAGTTGTCATTTGTTATTTGATAATTGGAATTTGCTATTTTGTGCTTTATTTACGAAAATGCTCTACTTTATGGACAGGCACTAAATTATAAGAAATCGGTATAAAAATGAATAAAAAGACACTTATTCTCAACTCAGTTATTAGTGGAATACTGCTAAGCCTTGCCTGGTCAGGCTGGTTCTCCGGCCTGGTTATTCTTATTGCGATTATTCCACTGCTTTTTGTTGAAGGATATTTTTACCGGTACAGGGATAAATTCAAATCAAGAATGTTTTTCCTTTATGTATCCCTTTCTTTTTTTATATGGAACTTGGTATCAATTTACTGGATTTATAATGCAACTCTTCCGGGTGCAGTTTTTGCTATTCTTATCAATACATCTCTCCTTTCATTAGTATTATTGTTATTTCATATAACCCACAGACGCCTGGGGAACAAGTATGGGTATTTCAGTCTTGTTATTTACTGGATAGCTTTTGAACATTTATACCTGAATGCTGAGATTTCATTTCCATGGTTAAACCTTGGAAACGGACTGGCAAAAGATCTTCTTTTCATTCAATGGTTTGAGTATACCGGCACTTTGGGTGGTACTCTGTGGATTATCATTGTAAATATCCTGCTCTATAAGATCATTTCTAATTATCTACAAGGGAGAGTTTTGCGAGAACAGATAGCTTTAATTCTTTTTACTGCCGGCTTAATTTTTATACCTATGGTTATTTCAACCATCATGTTTTATTCTTACAAAGAATCAAAAGACCCATATAAAATTGTAGTTATTCAACCTAATATTAATCCGTACAATGAAAAATTCGGGGGACTTTCAAACTACAAACAGCTAAGTATTATCCTGAATCTTGCCGATTCTCTGGTTGATGAAGAGACAGATTATGTTATTGGCCCGGAAACATCAATCAATGATAATATCTGGAAAGGCACAATTTCTCAAAATTCCAGCATCAAAAGGATCAAAGATTATGTTGAAAAATATCCGCAGATAAAATTTGTCATCGGTATTACATCTTTAAAGAGATATGAAAAAGGAGAGAAACTTTCTCATACCGTAAGAAAATTTAGCGATGCTGATATGTATTATGATGTTTATAACACCGGCATGCAGGTTGATTCGTCAGAGAATATTCAGTTATATCATAAATCAAAACTGGTTGTTGGTGTAGAAAAAATGCCTTATCCTCATCTTTTTAAATTTCTTGAAAATACTATTTACGACCTGGGTGGTACAACAGGTAGCTACGGTACCCAAAAAGAAAGAACTACGCTTAATGAACCTGGAGGTAAGGCAAAAATTGCAACTTTAATCTGCTATGAATCAATATATGGAGAGTATGTGACACGGTATATCCATAATGGAGCAAATATAATTTTTGTAATCACAAATGATGGATGGTGGGGAAATACATCAGGATATAAGCAACACCTGACATACTCAAGTATAAGGGCAATTGAAACCCGGAGAAGTATTGCCCGTTCAGCAAATACAGGAATTTCATGTTTCATAAACCAGCGGGGTGAGATAATGCAGCCAACTGAATGGTGGGTGCCCGATGTTATCAAAGCATCTTTAAACCTGAATGAGAAAATTACATTCTATGTAAAATACGGTGACTACCTGGGCAGAACATCTGATTTCTTTTCAATAATTCTGTTAGCATATACCCTGGTAAATAACCTGATAACCGGGAGACCCGGAAGGAAATCTTAACCTGTTCATTGAATGAGAATTATTTTTTTTTTCATATTTATCTTAACAGCCGGTTTAACAAGTGGACAGATTCTGCCAAAAAAACTTATTGAGAAATATTCAATTAGTGGTAATATTACTGATAGCCACGGAGAATCGCTTATTGGTGCAAATATTTATGTTTCAGAACTAAATATCGGAACTTCCTCGAATAATTATGGTTTTTATTCCCTTACCTTGCCAAAAGGCATTTATAATGTTACTTATTCCTATATCGGCTTCAACACAGAGAAAAAACAGGTTACTCTTAACAAAAATCTGGTCTGTAATATAAAACTTTCCCCTGTCAGGGAGAATCTTGATGGTGTTGAAATAGTTGCAGAACCTATGCAAAATCAGATACAAATAACTAACCTGAATTCATATAAAATACCTGCTTCTGTTGTAAACGAAATCCCTGTTCTGCTGGGTGAACCTGATATTCTTAAAACAATTCAGCTTCTTCCCGGTGTACAAGCTCCGGGCGAGGGTCTTTCGGGACTTGTTGTCAGGGGTGGAAATACAGATCAGAATCTTTTCCTGCTCGACGAAGCTCCTGTTTATAATGCTTCCCATCTTATGGGATTCTTCTCAGTTTTTAATAATCAGGCAATAAATGATGTTACATTCTATAAAGGGTATATGCCATCTATATATGGTGGCCGATTATCATCAATCCTCGATGTTAGAATGAAAGAAGGAAATTATAACAGGTTTAGCAGTTCGGGTGGTATTGGTACTATTTCAAGCAAGCTGACCCTTGAAAGCCCAATGCTGAAACAGAAAGGATCATTTCTTGTATCCGGCAGAAGATCTTATGCTGATATTTTCCTTTCTCTTTCGGATAATGAAGAAGTGAAAAACAATCATCTTTATTTCTACGATCTGAATCTAAAAATGAATTACCGGCTTAACTCCCGAAACAAAATTTACCTTTCAACTTATCATGGCAGAGATGTTTTTAAGTTCAGGAATAAATACTATCTGACATGGGGTAACCTGACCCAGACCTTTCGCTGGAATCATGTTTTTTCAAGCAAATTGTTCTCAAACCTTTCAGCTATTTACAGCAAGTACGATTATCGCCTTGGACAATCGGTCGATATTGCCGGAATTGAATGGAATTCTTCACTGGCAGATGTAAGCTTGAAATACGATTTCACTTATTATCACAATCCGAACAGTACGATCAGATTTGGTGTAGCATCTTGTCTCCATTCATTTAAACCAGGTTTTATTAAAGCCACTGATCCATCTTCCATCTTTAATAATTTTACAATTCCCGGATCAAAGGCACTGGACCATGCATTGTATTTCGATCACAATCTCACTTTAACCACCAGACTTACCCTTAATTACGGATTGCGATTTACTTTTTTCCAGAATATGGGAAAGGCAGTGATTTATAATTTTAATGAGAACTACGAAAAAACTGATTCAACTGTTTATGAAAAAGGAGAAATATTTAACTCTTTTGCCGGTATTGAACCACGAATAAGTCTTAACTATCTGATTAGTCAGGGAAACTCTATCAGGGGTAGTTATACACGTACAAAACAGTATATGCATTTACTGTCCAACGCATCAACAGGTACTCCACTGGATATCTGGACCCCTTCAAATCCGAATATCGAACCACAATCTGCCGACCAGGCAGTCATTGGTTATTTTAAGACATTAGACAAAGCAGGACTGGAATTCTCAACGGAATTATTTTACAAGTGGATGAAAGACCAGGTTGACTATAAAGAACATGCTGATCTGATACTTAATCCTGAAGTTGAAGGTCAGTTAAGATTTGGGAAGGCAACCTCCTATGGACTGGAACTGATGATAAATAAAACCAAAGGGAAATTTAATGGGTGGATCAGTTATACACTTTCTAAGGCGGAAAAAGAATTCGCCGATCTTAATAACGGGAATCTATTTCCGTCAAATTTTGACAGAAGACATAATGTGTCAGTTAATCTCAACTATAACATCAATAAAAGGATGAGATTTTCAGTTAATTGGATCTATCTGAGTGGAACTCCTTTGACCCTCCCGGTTGGAAGATATATTTATGGAAATATGGTTGTCCCGTTATATTCCGGCAGAAATACATACAGAATGCCTGATTACCACCGGCTTGACCTTGGTTTTATCTTACGAGGCAAACAAAAACCTGACAGAAAAATATCGGGAGAATGGAGTTTCTCAGTATATAACGCTTACAACCGGAAGAATGCCTGGATGATATATTTTCAAATGGATGAAGAAAACAATATGGTTACCGAAGCGGTTAAAATGTATCTGTTCCCGATAATACCTTCTATTAGTTATAATTTTAAGTTCTGATATATGAAAAAACTGGTTATTCACATATTCGTATTTTTCATTCTTAGTTCATGTACAGAAAAAATTGAATTTGATCTTGATAATACCTCACCTGAAATTATCATCGAAGGATCGATATCAAATTATTTCGATAATCACCGGGTTACTATCACCAAAAGTCAGTGTTATTACAATTTTAACTTACCGGAAGCGGTAGAAAATGCTGAGGTACAAATTATATGCCAACAAGACACTTTCTATTTATTTGAAGTAAGTGAAGGGGTTTATTTAACCGGCTATATTAAGGGCATTCCCGGCAATACATATACTCTTGAAGTTAATACAGATGATCACATATTTACAGCTGAGTCAACCATGCCATCTGAACCTGTTATTGATTCTATCAAATTCGAGTCCAATGCAGATGAATCCGGGATATTTGACGTATTATTATATACACAGGAACCTCCGGAAGATAACTATTACTATTGGGGTCTTATGAAAGACCAAAATCCGGTTACAACAAGTCTGGACAAATTGCGGTTCGCCAACGATGATCTTATTAACGGCAATTACCTGTCAGGACTGAAAGTTCATGCAATTGAAGCGGAACCGGAAAGCCATGTAACACTGATCATGGCATCTATTCCCGGAGATTATTTTAACTATTGCCTTTCAATATTGAAAGAAACAAAATACAGTGATAGCCCATTTGAACCTGCCCCGGCAAATCCGGAAACGAATATTAAAGGAGGTGCCCTCGGGTTTTTCCATGCTTATTCTGAAACCAGCATGACCAGGATAGTGAGAAGTACAAATTAATGTCAAGGTAAAAAAAGGCAGAAGGCAAAAGGCAAAAGTGAAGAAGAGACGAAGAGATGGGGCGAGAGAGAGACTGGGAGATGAAGAGAAAAAGGGAAAAGGAGAAAGGGAGAAGAAGAAAATAATGAAGTGAAGAAAAATAGTCAATTGAATATTTTTTCTCGTATCGAATTTAAAATTCTTCAAACACCAAGGGTGCGCAAATCAGTAGCTCGTTGCGTAACGCTGGGTTTATAATACCCTCCCATCATACAAGCACCAAAGGTGCGTAATCATCAGTTCCATAGATATTTCCCGGGGATTTCATGTTTCAAATGAAAGATAAAGAAATGGAAAATAATCACGTGATTAATC
>JADFUQ010000550.1 GCA_015222065.1 Bacteroidota bacterium | reverse complement strand
TTGCGCAACAGTATCCGGATTTTTCCACATGGAAGTTCACGAGCGGGTTTGCGCCATGGGTTTTTGTGGGAGCGAGTAACAAACACCACAGAACTTGTAAAAAGGTAGAAAAGATAAGTAACCTTGTAACTAACTTAAAAAATTTAAACGTATGAAAACAAAATCTGTTTTATTAATTATTGTAACTGTTTTTTTTGTTACTGTCTTTAGTAATAAAAATTTCGCCCAGGAATCAATTGATCAAAAAGCGAAAATGTTAGATCTGAAATTACAGTTACTGGATTCCAAACTGGAATTATTAGACTCAAAAATTAAAATATGGGAGTCAAAACCTGCTGAATTAGATATCAGGCTGGATGAAATTGATGACAAGATAAAAACCCTGAATTTTGACCCGGCCGGTATTAATTTAAAATTTCTTGAAGTTGATTCAATGATACAGGAATTAAAAGAAGTAAATATTCCGGTTATAATGCCTGTACCTGCTATTCAGGAACAGGAGATAGAATTTTATAAGGACTACAAATCTGCCATAATGCTTAATCCTGTCAGCCTGTTTGAAGGAACATTGCACTTATCGTATGAACGATTACTTACTGATAAATTTTCAGTTAGTATTTCTGCTTTGGCAACCTATGCAACAGAACAGGGTATGTCCCAATATTTTTTCAAAAATCAAAGATTTGAGTATTTAAGTGCATCATCCAATTCCTATGAAATTTATCAGGGAGAATCTATCGCAGGTACAGGCATAGTGTTACAAGGCAAAAATTATCTTATGGCTAATTTCAAAACTAAGAATAAGGCACCTTTAGGACTGTATGCTGCTCCGCAATTAATGTACAGAAGAATCTGGATTACCGGTGAAGCAATGGAATATATTGAAGATGATAATGAATGGGTGGAAAAAGAAATCACACAACGATTGAATATCTGTTCAGCGGGAGTGGTAATTGGTACTAAAATACCTGTTATGAAAGTATTACTTGTAGATATATTTGTTGGTGGAAATATTAGATTAAGTAAATATGACGAGGAATCCGGTCTAACAAAATATAAAAAATGGTATAATATTGATTATTCCGGTGTTTTTCCAACTGCAGGAATCGGTATAGGTATTTTGAAATGACCACTCACCTTACTTAACTTTTTACTTTATAAGTGTATAATTTTTGTACTCAAAAAGTCTTTTGCCGGTTTGTTTCTCATACCAGTGAAGCAATTTATTTCTCAGGTTTAATTGCTTTTTATTAATATCCAATTTAATATCCCAGTTCATTTTTTCAATCAGATCTTTAATCACAGCCGGATGATCTCCATCAAACTCCTGAATAGAGTCAACTTTTGTGAAATCAAATTGTTCCTGGTGAAACTGTTTGAAAGTCTTATTCTCAACATTTTCATCCGGATGCCAGTACCGCCGGTTATTAAGAGCCTTATTCCTCATTATTCTAGGATGCTTTACCCATCCATAATGATATACAAAAGCATCCAATGCCTTCACCTTTAATTGTTTGCCGCTTTTCCTGAAACCCTGTGCATCTCTGAAAGAGCGGATGTTTTTATCATTCCTGACCACCCTGACTTCTTTCCTGTACCATGATCTTGAATTAGCAATATAGCGAAAGGAACCAAAGAAATGAAGGTATTCGAACAAAAGACCTTCCACCTTCGGTTGATCCTGGTATCTTTCCATAGCTTCTCTAATTGTATCAAGAAATTTTTCGTGCACAATCTCATCAGCCTGAACATAAAACGCCCAGTCGTATTCTTCAGGAATAGCATCGAAGGCTTTGTTTGTTTCAATCGCCAGAACTTCTCCCCCTTTTCTCAGTCTGTCATCCCATACACTATGAATGATTTCCAATTTATCTGAATCGATAGATTGAATAAGGTCTAATGTATTGTCTTCAGATTCTCCAACACTCATGATAAATTTATCACAAACGGGTAAAATAGATTTTACCGATTCAACAACTGGAAAACTGTACTTAACAGCATTCCTGATAAAACTGAATCCGCAAACCTTCATAATTTCTGTAAGTTAAAAGTTAATATGAATTATTACTTGTGTGTGATTTCTTCGCAAAATTCATTCCAATTTTTCCGGTCAAAACATCTGCAGGTTATGTAAACGGTAATAATAACCTTTCTTTTTTAGCAATTCAGTATGTTTTCCTCTTTCCACAATCTTTCCTTCATGGATCACACAGATCTCATCGGCATGCTTTATTGTTGACAACCTGTGCGCAATGACAATCGATGTACGATTCTTCATCAGATTCAGGATAGCTTCCTGCACCAAACTCTCCGATTCGGTATCCAGAGCAGATGTAGCTTCGTCAAGAACTAAAATAGGTGGATTTTTCAGGACTGCCCTGGCAATGCTAATTCTTTGTTTTTCGCCTCCCGACAATTTATTTCCTGCATCACCCACATTGGTATTATAGTCATTGGTAGTTTCCATAATAAAATTGTGTGCATTCGCAACTTTAGCAGCTGCTATTACATCCTCTTTACTGGCTCCATTCATTCCAAACGCAATGTTATTAAAAAAGGAATCATTGAACAATATAGGTTGCTGGTTGACAATTCCCATCAGGTTTCTTAAATCATACAGACGGTAATCTTCTAAAGGAATACCATCAATCAAAAGCTGTCCTGATGTGACATCCATAAACCTCGGTATTAAATCGGCAAGGGTTGATTTTCCTCCTCCTGATTTCCCAACCAATGCAACAGTTTTGGCTTTTTCAATGGTAAGGTTTATATTTTCCAAAACAAAATCATTTTCATATTTAAAATAAACGTTTCGGAACTCAATTGAATTATTAAATCCGGTAATTGGTACAGGCTTTTGCTTTTCTATAACAGTTATAGGTGCATCCAATATCTGATCCACTCTCTCAGCCGATGCTAAACCTTTTTGTATATTAAAATAGGCAGTGGAAAATCCCTTTGCCGGAGTTATGATCTGGGAAAAAATTACGATAAAAGCGATAAAGGTTCCGGGTGAAAGGCTGGTTACGTCTCCCAGTACCAGAGTTCCTCCGTACCACATCAGGACCATAAGTGCTACTGTGCCAAGAAATTCACTAAGTGGCGGCGCAAGATATCTCCGACGATGAATCTTATTCATGATGCGTGTATAATAATTATTCACGGAATTGAATCGCTGTATCACTTTTTCTTCGGCATTAAAGGCTTTTATTATTCTTAAACCTGTTAAAGTTTCTTCGATGAAAGACAGCAAAGTCCCCATTTTTTCCTGCCCGCGAAATGATGTACTCCGGAGGTTTTTACCAATACGTCCAATGATCAAGCCACTGATGGGAAGTAAAACCAATACAAAAAGTGTAAGATGTACACTCAATATAAACATGGATCCAAGAAATAAAACAATGGTAATCGGATCCCTGAAAAGTATCTCCAGGGAGCTCATGATGGAAAGCTCAATTTCCTTAACATCAACTGAAATCCGGGACATAATATCACCTTTCTTTGCTTCACTATAATACGAGAGTGGCAGCCTTAGTATCTTATCATAAATATTGTTTCTCAAATCCCTTTCCACCCCGGTTCGGATGGGAGCCATATAATAATTGGCAAGATATTTAAACCCATTTTTAAATAAGGTAATAATAATCACCATGATGCTAACAAACAGCAGTGCATTTGCCTTTCCATAGTGTTCAATTATCAGGGTCATATAATAACCGAAATTCTGTTCAATACCCTCAGCCGACAATTTAAAGGGAACCGGTTCGGTTACATACGGCTGGTTCTCAAACAGAATACCCAGGAATGGGATTATCATTGTAAATGAAAATAAAGCAAAGACCGCAGATAAGATATTAAACAGAACATTCCGGGAACAATACCCCAGGTAAGGTTTTAAAAGCTTTACTATTTTTATAAACTGTTTCATCAAATCAATAAAACTTAACAAGGTATATTAATCACTTACACACCGGTATAGTTTTCAGGCGTTATTTCAAATAGTTCCTTTTTAATTTTTTCGCTTATTTCCAACTTCTCAATAAATTCATGAATTCTTTTTCTATCAACAGGTTTATTTGTCCTTGTTAGCTTCTTTAGCATCTCAAAAGGATTAGCAAAACCCTCCCTACGCAAGATGGTTTGTATAGCTTCAGCCACAACAATCCAATTTTTCTCCAAATCCTTTGATATCCTATCAATATTAACAAAAAGTTTGCCCAACCCTGTTAATAACGAATTAAAAGCGATTATTGTATGTGCAAAAGGAACACCAATATTCCTAATAACAGTTGAATCGGTCAGGTCTCTCTGTAATCTTGACACCGGTAGTTTGCCTGATAAAAATATATATTGTGAATTTGCCAAACCCAGATTTCCTTCTGAATTTTCAAAATCAATAGGATTAACCTTATGTGGCATTGCTGAAGATCCAACTTCCTTATCTGAAATTTTTTGTTTAAAATACTCCATTGAAATATAAGTCCAGACATCCCTGTTAAGGTCAATCAGAATTGTATTGATCCTTCTAAGGTTATCAAACAAAGCAGCCAGATTATCATAATGCTCTATTTGAGTGGTAACACACGATCTTTTAAGTTCGAGGGTATCATTAACAAAATGGTTTGCAAAAGATATCCAGTCAATTTCCGGATAGGCAACATGGTGAGCATTGAAATTTCCGGTTGCACCCCCGAATTTCGCTGAAAATGGAATTGTTTTTAGCAGTTCAAGCTGAGCTTCCAGTCTGTCAATAAATACAGCTATTTCTTTTCCCAATCTTGTTGGGGAAGCCGGTTGTCCATGTGTCCGGGCTAACATTGTGATATCAGACCATTCTGATGATAATTCTTTCAACCGATCCATTACTTTGCCAATGAGAGGATAATAAATTTCAGAAATCGCTTCCTTCAGAGCAAATGGAACAGCTGTATTATTAATATCCTGTGAGGTTAAGCCAAAATGGATGAATTCTGAAAATCCGCTAATATTTAACTCTTCAAACCTCTTCCTTAAGAAAATCTCAACCGATTTTACATCGTGCCTGATTGTTTTTTCAATCTCTTTCACCTTTCTGGCGTCATCTATTATAAAATCCTGATAAACAGATCGCAAAACAGGTATATCCTTCTTGTTAAAGCCTGAAAGTTGTTTTAGGGGAAGGTCAATGAGAGCTATAAAATATTCAATCTCAATTTTCACCCTGTATTTTATCAAGGCAAACTCTGAGAAATATAATTCGAGCTTTTTTACCTTATTTCTATATCTGCCGTCAATAGGTGTGATAGCAGTTAATTCTTCAAAATTCATCTTTTAACCCTTTAGAAAATGACAAAAGTAAGCAAAATTAGATTCTTAATATAGTTAAAATTAGAATTATTCGTAAGTAATCAGTCGGCAGTCAGCAATCAGCAGTCGGCAATCGACAAAAATGCAAAGTATAATGAAATTAGTCATTTTAGTCATTCCAAATTTAAGACACTAAATAGTGTCTGTCCATAAAGTCAAGCATTTTCGTAAATAAAGCACCAAATAACAAAAAACAAATAATATCCAAATATCAATTGTCAAATGACCAAAACAGTTTTGAATATTGAGATTTGGGTTATTGATTATTATTTGATATTTGGTGCTTGTCATTTGTGATTTTTAATATTTATTTAAACTATTGGATTTTATAGACGGACTCTAAATAGTTACAATTATTCAAAGGACAGATTATTGTTTGTTGATAATGGAATTGTATTTTTGTAACCGGAATTGTGAACAATGGATTATATCTCATTACCTGCATCAAAAAATATTCCCAGACTAAGGTTTTAGGTTTTTATAAATGAATAAGATTAAAGTTTCAGCAGTTTCGTACGCCAATACGTATCCATTTATTTATGGTTTGGAAAATACTTCAATCCGCAAGAAGATATTACTGCAGAAAGATTATCCTTCTCTTTGCGCCAGGAACCTTGCTGAAGACAAAGTTGATATTGGCTTAGTGCCAATTATTGTGATTCCTGAATTAGATTTCTACGAAATAATATCTGAATATTGTATTGGCGCTAATGAAGAAGTACGATCAGTAATCCTTGTTAGTAATAGCCCTTTAAAAAAACTTAAAAGGATTTTTCTTGATTATCAATCAGGAACATCGGTGAATCTTGTTAAAGTACTTGCTGTGTATTACTGGGATATTGACGTCCAGTGGCTTCCGACTACAGAAGGTTTTGAGAATAATATAAAAAATGATCAGGATGGAGCTGTGTTAATCGGCGATCGTTGTTTCACTGCTGAGAAAAAATTCCCTTACAGATATGATCTTGCAGATGAATGGAGAAAGTTTACAGGTTTGCCGTTTGTATTTGCTGCCTGGGTTGCCAATAAACAAATTGACAGGGATTTTAAAAAAGCATTCGATACTGCTCTTAAATATGGTATCCAACACCTTGATAAAGTTATCAATTACTTTGCAAACAATCGGCTTCCCGAAGAAGTTGATCTCAAATCATACCTGACCATTAACATTGATTATCACCTGGATGATAAAAAACTTAAAGCAATGGAACTGTTTTTTCAATATCTTGGTAAATTATCCATAAAATAATGTCGTATCTTTGATAAAAAACAAGTTATGCGCAAGAATATATTCATTGTATCAATCCTTATTGCATTCGTGAGTTTTGCTGAGACAATACCTGCATGGGCTGAATCAGAGCCAGATACCATTGCTAAAGTATTAGTTTATAAGTTTGATATTAAGGAACAAATTGCTCCCCCAATATGGAGAGTAACCTACCAGAGTCTGGATGAAGCAGAATCTATCGGAGCAGATTGGATTATAATCCACATGAATACCTACGGAGGAATGCTGGATGCAGCTGACTCCATCCGCACCAGAATTCTTAATTGTCCAATTCCTGTTATGGCATTCATTGATAATCAGGCAATATCTGCAGGTGCATTAATCGCAATTGCATGCGACAGTATCTTTATGAGAAAAGGAGCAAGTATTGGTGCTGCTACTGTTATAAACGGTCAGGGGAATGTTGTCCCTGATAAATTTCAATCTTTCATGCGTTCAACTATGCGGGCAACTGCCGAGGCACATGGAAAAGATACTATAATTACCGGTAATGATACAACGTTAGTATGGCACAGAGATCCAAAAATCGCCGAAGCAATGGTTGACCCGAGATTACAGGTAGAAGGAATAATAGATTCCAGCCAGGTATTGACAATGACAACAAAAGAGGCTATCGAAAACGGTTACTGCGAAGGAGAAGCTGAAAATATAAAAGAAATGCTTGAAAAAGCAGGTATTCATAACTATGAATTAAAGGAATACATCAAAACACCATTAGAATCAATTATTGGATTTCTCGTGAACCCCGTATTTCATGGATTATTGGTCATGGTAATTATAGGTGGTATATATTTTGAATTACAGTCTCCCGGAGTAGGATTCCCTCTGATAGCAGCAATTATTGCAGCTATCTTATATTTCGCTCCCCTCTATCTTGAAGGTCTTGTTGAAAACTGGGAACTTGCAATGTTTATCGCCGGAATTATTCTAATTGCTTTAGAGGTTTTTGTAATACCCGGTTTTGGAATTGCCGGAGTAGCAGGAGTTATCCTGGTAGTCACCGGATTAAGTCTTAGTATGGTTGATAATATCGTTTTCCAATTCGATTTTATGCTTGGAATTAAAACTTTGCTTGGAGCGTTAGCCCTTGTAATCTTTTCATCACTAACTTCATTCATTTTATCTCTGTACCTTAGCAAGAAACTATTCACATCAAAAACTTTTCCTAACCTGGCTCTTAGTTCAGTGCAGAATATAAATGATGGGTTCATTAGTATTGATGCTATTCAGAAAAAACTTATCGGTAAAAAAGGTGTTGCCGCTACAATTTTGCGTCCTGCAGGAAAAGTTGAAATTGAAAATGAGATCTATGATGCCTGTTCAGAAATAGGGTATATTGATCGTGGGGATCCAATAATCGTTATTAAGGATGGAACAACACAGTTGTATGTCGTTAAAGACGAGTAGGAAAATTTCGAAAACAGGCAAATCAAGTTAGAAGTTCATAGAAATAATAAACCGGCTATTGAATTGTACAAAAAATTGGGATTTAAGTACCTGGGTGATTATGATGTGTATATTATTCGTAATGTTAAGGAAATTATATAATAATAATTACATTTAGTAACTAATAAGCCGGCAGTCTTCAGTCAATTAGTAGGCAAAAGGCAGTTGGCAGTTGGCAAAATAAAGATTAACCTAAAGATTTAGATGTATTAGTATTTAATCATTTACGCATTTACGCATTCAATAATTTTCCAGGAAACTGAATAATTGGATGCATTTATGATTTTATTAAACCAGAATGATTATTTTTGTGATCCAAAGATTTTTTGCATTTAAAACAAAAAAATATTCATGTCAAAAACAATTACATTCAACGAATTGAGGAGAATCAAGGATAGTTTGCCAAATGGCAGCATGAAGCAAATTGCTGCCCGGCTAAATCTCAATGTAGAAACTGTCAGGAATTATTTTGGCGGATCAAATTATGACAGGGGTGAATCGGCAGGCATTCATTATGAACAAGGTCCCGATGGAGGGATTGTAACTATTGATGATACAACTATTCTGGATATTGCGCAGCAGATGATCAGTAATTAGAGCCCGTCTTTAAAGTCCGAAAGTTTAAGAAAATAGTAAAAATTACAAAAAACAACCACCAAATAACAAATAAATATCAAATCCCAATGTTCAAAAAAAGAAAAAATAGAAAGGCGCCAAAAAAACATATCGGTTAATTCTGTTTTGAAATTTTGTTATTTGTTGTTTGGAATTTATTTGTCATTTGTTATTTGATAATTGGAATTTGCTTTTTGGTTCTTTAATTAAAAATTTGTCTGACTTGATGGACAGACACTAATTAGTTTACCTTTACCTACAGGTATAGTTTGTTTAATGCATTCTATTCTAACAACTTGTTGTATTAATCTTTTATGAGTGTTCTGAGCGAATTGCACAAAGTTGAAAAAAGTTGGTTAATTCCACTTTATACTACTTGTCAACATGCATTCAGTCAAACTCATCTCCCCTCGCATAACGAAGATCATCACTACAGAGTATGGATTATTGCCAAAGAGCTTATTAAACAACTGGAAAAACAAGCAATCACTTTTACCAGATCTGATCTTACCAAAATAATAATAGCTGCCTTTCTTCATGACACCGGAATGTCTGTAACCATAGATAAAACTCATGGGAAAGAAAGCAGAAAAATATGTAAGAAATTTATTGAGGAATATAATCCTGAAGATATTGATAACTTACAAGAATTATTGGATGTTATTGAAAACCACGACGATAAAGAATATCAAAACAAATTTGCTAAAATCAGAAACCCAAAACATCTGTTTAAAATACTTAGTGTTTGTGACGATCTGGACGCGTTTGGATTAACCGGTGTTTACAGATATGTCGAAATTTACTTATTGCGGGGTATTCCTGTTAAAGATATTGGTTCAATGGTTTTGAAAAATCTTACCAGTCGCATAAACTATTTCACCGGTTCATTCAGATATTTAGAAAAATATCATAAAAAACATGTAACAAGATTTGATCTGACATGGGCATTTTTCACCGATCTGAATAACCAGATCATTCATGAAAAGAAAATTAAAAGTTTAAATGGTCCGCCTGGTGTAATCAATTTGATAAATCATCATGTGATAGTTGAAAAAATGACCCCGGTTGAAGCTTCAAAGTTTATTTTCAGAAATACAACAGATGATTACGTAAAGAACTATTTCAGAGGACTTGGGTCGGAACTCAGTTTAAGAGAATTCAAACACAAAATTTAAATGTAATTTTTGCCGGTATATTTCTTATGCCTTTAAAATGTTGTATTTTTCTTACCTTTCACAATAATTAAATTTTATACAGAATGTACAAAAACAAACTTGTCTTTATTATTACAGTATTATGGATTTCTATTATCCAATTAACAAATGCACAAGTTAAACTGAAATATGCTCAAAATAAATCCCTGACATATGCCGAGACTATTGAAGCCTATCAACTTCTTGATAAGCAATTTAAACAAGCTCGTTTATTTGATATGGGTCCGACCGATATTGGTAAACCATTATCACTTTTTATTATTTCAAATGATGAGGATTTTGATCCTGTTTCCATTAAGAAAAAAGGTAAAGTCATTGTACTGATTAACAACGGAATTCATCCCGGGGAATCTTGTGG